>JBJTAA010000055.1:0-4827 GCA_046090525.1 Planctomycetota bacterium | reverse complement strand
GGGAGTTACGCCTCTTCAGGAATCAGACTACGAATGACCCGCATGCCGTAACGCAAGCGGCACAAGAGCCGATGGGCGTCATGAACGGACCTTAGCGGGGGGGCTTTAGCATTGCGGGTCACTCCTGAAACGGCCGACGGGACTTGAGCGGCTCGCCTCGCAGGGTCTGCTTTGGCTTCGCCCCCTCCGCCGGCTCGTCGTCCGACAGCTCGGCCCGCGAGGCCGCGTCCGTCCCGGCGTCGCTCTTGGCCTTGGCGGTCTTCCGGTGCTCAACGAAGACGATTTCAAGTAGCCCGCATTCATTTGCGGTCGCGGCCCTGTCCCGCGGCCAGACAGCGACGACGGGATTCTGCGCAATCCCGCCGCGCACGTCACGGGATCGTGAACTGGAACCGCTGCTCGCCGCAGCGGAAGTAGCAGTTGCCGCCGAGCACGACGTCTGAGATCGACACCCAGACTCCGTTCCGCGTCCGCTCGGCCGAGATCACCCAGGTGCCGTCACGCAGGCGCTTGAGCGTGGCGTGCGCGTAGGCGAGCAGGGGATCGTCGAGCTGGATCTCGGCGCCCCCCCCGGCCCGGCCGATGTCGAGGCTGTCCGTCCGAAGCTGGAACCGCAGGGCACGGGGGCCACCGGTGGTCTCCTCGAGCGAGGGCCACACGCTGGCCGGGATCTGCGAGCCATCCATCAGCCGCGTGCTGGCCGACTCCGCCGCGGCCGCGTCGGAGCGGAGCGGATTGCGGAGCCGAAACCGCCGGCTCCCCAGGATCACGATCGCCGACGTGTGCAGAACGGCCCGCGCACAGCGCACGAACGTGCCGTTGCGGCTCTCCAGATCACGCAGGTGCCAGCGAAAGCCTCCCTTCCAGGGCACCCGGCGAATCTCCGCATGGGTGTGCGAGATCACGCTGTCGTTCGGGATCGTCACGTCGCCATCCGCGCGGCCGATCCGCAGCACCTCCCCGCGGATCCGCACCTCCTCTCCCGAATCCCGCGAGCCGTCGTCGAGCACGGTCAGCACGGGCACGGCCGGCCGCAGCCGCGGCCGAAAATCGTGGATGTCTTCCGAGGAGAAGGCGACCGGTTCGCCCGCTCCGGCAGGGGCGTCGTGCTCCGTCAGCCACCGCTGGATCTTCCGGGGCGTGATGACGTTCTCAAACACAGGGGCCCAGGACTCCGGCCCCTTGCCGGGCGTGTCGCCGCTGGGGTGCTCTGCGCCGTCGGCGGTGGGCCGGGGCCCCGAGGGCTCGTGGCCGGCGATCTCGCTGTCTGCCATGGAACTCCGTCCGTACTCTGCCCCTGCCGCCCCATTGTCATCCCCCATTGTTGGCGATCAACCCCCGTCTTGCTAGAGTACTGGCGGCAAGGCACCCGTTCTGCGGCTCGGCGGTTTCCGCGGGCCCACCCCTGGTGTGCGCATGACTCCTTTCGAAGCGGCCTTGCCACTTCCCCGAGTGCTGGCGGGCCGCTACCGCCTCGTCGCCACGCTCGGGGGCGGCGGCATGTCGACGACCTATCGCGCCTGGGACGACCATGCCGGGCGGCTCGTCGTGGTCAAGATTCCCCGGCCGACCGCCGCAGTCGGCGCCGACTTCGCGACCCGCTTCGAACGCGAGGCCCGGACCGCCGCCGCCCTGGTCCACCCCCACATCGTGCCCGTGCTCGACTTCGTCATCGCCACGGACGAGCCGTTTCTGGTGATGCCGTTTCTGGCCGGTGGCAGCCTGGCCGCCCGCCTGCCGCGGGACGCCGCCGGCCAGCGGCGACCGATGGCCGCGGCCACGCTCCACCACTGGCTGCCCGCGATCGCTTCAGCGCTCGACCATGCGCATGCGGCCGGCGTGGTGCATCGCGACGTGAAGCCCGCCAACATCTTCTTCGATGCCGCGGGCGCGGCGCACCTCTGCGACTTCGGCATCGCGAAACTGCATGAGGAGGGGGCCGCCCTCGACCGTGATGCGGCCCTCACCCGCACGAATCTCGCGCTGGGCACCGACTTCTACATGGCGCCGGAGCGGTTCGCCCCGCGTCCCGTCCTGGACGGCCGCTGTGACCAGTATTCCCTCGCGGTGAGCGTCTACGAGGTTCTGGCAGGCCGCCGGCCGTTCCAGGGCGACACCGACCACATCGTCGTGGAACACTGCACGGCGGCCGTTCCGCCTCTGCCGGCAGGCCCACGGGGCCCGCTCCCGGCGAGCCTGCAGGCCGCCATCGACCGGGCCCTGGCCAAGAAGCCCGCCGAGCGGTTCGAGACGTGTTCGGCCTTCGCCGCAGCGTTGCTCGCCGAGGTGCCCACCCCACCGGTGGAGCATGGCAACGTCACGGTGACCTGCCCGCAGTGCAGTCGCCTGCTGCGATTTCCGGTGTCGGCCGGGGGCGGGCATGGCACCTGCCGGTCCTGTGGCGTGCCCCTCTCGATCGCGAACGACGGCTCCGCAGTCTGGCCCTCGGGCGAGGACTTTCCCAGTTCGATCCTGGGGCCGTCCCACAAGGTGGAGCT
The DNA here is from genome assembly GCA_046090525.1 of Planctomycetota bacterium. Taxonomy (GTDB): domain Bacteria; phylum Planctomycetota; class Planctomycetia; order Pirellulales; family UBA1268; genus QWPN01. The sequence goes on along the minus strand of JBJTAA010000055.1, from coordinate 2,329 downwards.
TTACCGCGAGCCCACGCGGATGCACTGGAGCGTGCCGCTCGGGATCGCGGTGGCCGTCGCGCTGCTCGCGGGCGTCGTCTGGCTCATGCTGCCCCGCGGGTCGGCAACTGCCCCCCGAGACGAATCGCCCGTCGAAGTCGCACGTGCGGCCCCCCCGGCCCCAGCGCACGACCAACAGGATTCTTCCGACGCGGAAGTCACGCCCGCTCTCACGGTCTCTTTGGTGGATTCGGAGGCCACCGGGGAAGATGACCAGGCGGCCGGCGCTCCGTCATCGCCCGCCCCTGATCGGGCGTCCGGCACCGAACCCGAGTCGCAAGGCCCGCGCGAGCCGGCGCCCGAACCGGAGCCGGCGCCCGAACCCGCCGACGAGGAGCCCGCGCCCGCCGGCGACGCCGCTCCCATGCCCGTGATGACCGTGCCCGCCCCTGCCCAACCCGCCGAGGCGCAAGCGGCCGAGGAGCGACCGGACGAAAAGCAGTCGGGCGACGAGCAGCCGACCGCTCCGCAACCGGCCGAGCCAGTCCAGTCGCTCCTCGACGCGATGCACTGGGTGAGCGTCGGAGATCCCGGCAATGCCGCCGACGAGACGGGGCTCGGCAGCGTCGCCGACGTCTTTTTGATCGGTCGGTATGAGGTGACCAATGACGAATACTGCCAGTTCCTCAACGGGTCTGCAGCGGGCCGGAGCAACCGCCACGGCGTCGCCGACGGCCCCGCCGATGGCGAGGCGACGGCCTCCATCCGGCGGCTTGGAGAACCGGGGTCCTTTCGCTACGAGGTCATCGACGGCATGGGGCTGATGCCGGTCGCCGGGCTGCGCTGGTGCGACGCGGCCCGGCTGGCCAACTGGCTCCACAACGGCGGCACGGCCGAGGCCGACACGGAGACCGGTGCCTACGACCTCACCGATAGCACGCCGGCGGAGTTCACGGCCGTGCCCCGGAAGCCCGGCGCACGCGTCTGGATTCCGACGCGGGACGAGTGGTACAAGGCGGCGTATTACAAGGCGGGGGGACCGGATGCCGGATACTGGAAGTATCCGACCGGCTCGAACTTCAGCCCCCGGGCCTGCGAAGCCGATCCGCGCGGTCTCGGCGTTCCGGATGGCAAGTCAGCCAACTTCGCCAAGAAGTCGCAGTGGCAGGGCGGGGTGCAAGTGGGAGACGGCGGCTGCCTCACGGCAGTCGGCTCGAACGGGCCGCCGGGCACCTATGGCACCTTCGACATGGGCGGCAACGTGGCCGAACTCGTGACCGTTTCGGAGAATCCGGCCGAAGGCGCCGCCATTCTCGGCGTCTGCGGCGGTGACGCCGGCTGCGGGTCGGTCGGCCAGCTGGCGGCCAGCGGCCAGAAGGCAATTCCTTCGCAGGGCCGTGGGGGGATACGGCTTGCCAGGGCCGACACGGGCTCCGTTCCGCCCACGATCCGGCCGCCGATCGAGCATGAACGCGTCGCGAAGATCAGCAAGCGCGAGCAGAAGCAGGCCGCCGTCCTGACGTTGTTGACAGACTCCCTGCGGAATGTCACCCAAGCGCCGCTCCAGGAATCGACCCCCGAGTTCTTCAAAAGACAGCTGGATCACATCGCCACCACGCAAAACACGCCCCTCACGGCAAAGGCCTCGGAGCTGCGGGAAAAGACCATTCAACTGCTCGGCCATGCGATCCAGAAAGCCACGCAACACCGGAAGGCGATCGGCCAGTTGCAAGACGCCGCGAACACACTCCGCGGGTTCGGCCTCGCCGAAACCGTGGGCGCACTCCTGCCGATCGATGTCCGAACGGCCGAGCGGGATTACGAAGCGGAACGGCAGACCATCAACGCCAAGGCCCTGGAACTCATCGAAGAGATCGAGTCGGCAGCGGCTGCCATGCCCGACCAGTGAGCCCCGCTCACGACGAGCATCCCTCGGCTGCGTTCGCTGCCATCGAGGCGCGCCTCCGCTCGGCCGGCCCGAAGGCTCAGTCCTGGAACGGCCGGCGGGGCTTGAGGGGCTCGGGGCGCGGTGCGTCCTTCTCGTCAGCCTCGGCGGGCTCGTCCTCGCGCATCTCGGCCGGCGGGGCCGCATCCGGCTCGGCGTCGCCCTTCGCCCTGGGCTTGTCGGCTTCGGCCTCCCCCTCGCCGCCGGCGTTGCCGTTGTCTTCCATCGACTGCCGCTCCCGCCAGGGCTTGGCCGCCTCGTAGCTGGCCAGCTCAGCGGCGAGCTGCTCGGCCACCTCGTTCGCCTCGCCCCCCTTCTCCACCGCCTGCTTGCTGTACTTGCGGGCGGTCTCGAAATCGCCCGTCTCCGCGTAGGCCGCCGCCAGCGTGCTGATGATGTGGGCCT
>JBJTAA010000054.1:0-10092 GCA_046090525.1 Planctomycetota bacterium | reverse complement strand
GCTGCCCGGAGGGCAGCCGATCACAGTGGCAGCGGGATTTCATCCCGCTGAATCCGCGTCGGGATGGAGGACGCCATCCGCGGGTCGGCTGAATGTCACGTGGACGCCGATTCCCGCTCCCAGTGGCCGCGGGTTTCCAACCCGCGGATGGCGTCCTCCATCCCGACGCGGATTCAGCGGGATGAAATCCCGCTGCCACTGTGATGGGCTGCCCTCCGGGCAGCCACTACACCCCGCAGGGCTCGAACCTGCAACCTTCGGTTCCGTAGACCGATGCTCTATCCAATTGAGCTAGGGGTGCGTTGCACGAAGGATACCGCGCCCGTCGGCCGCCACCAAGATTGCCCGCGAAACCCGGCGGCTCACTCCCGGACAGCCCCGCCCATCGAGCCGTCGCGCGGCACGAGAAAGCCTTCCTTGTCGACGTCGAGGGCGTCGGCCAGAAGCCGTGCGGCGGGCGCCGCCGCGCCGGCGGTGGGAGGGCAGGGGATCAGCGCCGAGATCACGAGCGTGGCGTCGGCGGCGTCGCGGATGCCCGCGGCCGCGAGCGACGGCAGGCCCAGCGGCGGCCGCAGCGCCGCGCGTGGCCAGACGACCCCGCCGTTCAAGACGCGACCGAGCGAGTCGGGCTTGTGCGTGACTTCGAAGTCGCCCGCCGCGCGGGCCGGCGGCGTGTTCATCGCCACGAGGCAGCCGGCCTCTCGGGGGCAGTAGGCGACCACGGGCTCGATGCCGTGCACCTCCCGAAACCGCTCGGCCGCGTGCCGGCTCCAGGGCAGGTCGGCGGCCGCCGCGATCGGCATCACGACGGCCGCGAGGTGGTCGGCGAGCTTCGGGGCCGTGGGCCCTGTCGCCGCCAGGGCCTCCACCTGCTCGACGCGGGCCAGCCACACGGTGGCCCGCGTGGCGGCGAGCGTGCCGGCGATCCCGCTCGCCGGGGTGGCGGCGTCGACGCGGGTCGTGGCGATGCCCAGGAGCGCCTTGCCATGCGTGCCGAGCGTGGCCTCGAGCGGGTCGCCCGCGGCCAGCGAGACGACGAGCCGATCCTCGCGCCGCAGCAGGCAGGCGCCGTCGAAGGCCTCCGCCTCGGCGCGGGCCGCGGCCCAGTCACCCATGAAGCCATGGGCCGGCCGGCCGCCCGCCATCCGGCGGCGGACCACCGTGGCCGTGAGTTCCTGCAACGCGAGCCGGGCCAGGTCGGTCGAGGTGCCGACCGGCAGCGGCGTGCCGAAGGTGAGCGTCACGGGGCGGCGGAAGCCGCGGGGCCACTTCGTGAAGTAGCGGCCCTCCGAATACGACAGGAGGCTCCCCCACATGCCGTCGATCGAGGCCGGCAGGATCGGCGACTCGACCCGCTCCAAGAGCCACTCGAGGCCCCGCTTGAAGCCGAGGATCTGGCCCGTGCGCGAGATGCCCCCCTCGCAAAAGATGCCCACGCAGTCGCCGGCGGCGAGGCCTCCCTGGATCGCCTTGAGCGCCCGGCCGATCGACTTGGGCTTGGGGTCGAAGAGGATGAATCGCCACTGGTCGGCGAGCATGTTGAGGAACCTGCCCTTGATGTTGGGGCCGTAGACCACCATCCGCACCGGCCGCGGGGCGGCCAGCGGCAGCAGGAACCCGTCGAGCCAGGAGAGGTGGTTGGCCACGATCACGAGCGGCCCCGTGGTGGGCACGTTCTCGTCCTCGCGGACGCGAAACCGCCACACCGCATTCACGATCGTGCCCACGAACATCCGCAGCGACGCCCGCGGCGCCGCCCACACCGCGACGCCCGTGGCCACCACCGACAGCAGGCAGAACAGTCCGAAGATGCCGCGGGCCGAGAGCAGCGGCCGCGCCGCCTCGCCCACGCCGACGGGCACCCGCAGCCCGTAGTAGACGGCCGAGGCGACGAGCATCCCCGTGAACACGAGCATGTTGGTGGAGGCGAGCACCGTGCCCCGCCGCTCGGGCGGGCTCTGCTCCTGGAGGTAGGCCTCGAGCGGCACGTCGAACATCCCGGCCCCGATGCCGAGCAGGGCGAGCCAGCCGAGGGGCGGCAGCAGGCCGAGCCGCGAGCCGTCGGTGCCGAACACGTCGGTCGAGGAGAGGGCCAGGGCGCCGCAGGCCACCGCCATCACGAGGCCGCCGACCGGCACGAACCCGAGATCGACCTTCGAGCCCGCGTCGATGCCCCGCTTCGAGAGCCGGCCGGCGAGCATGCTGCCGGCGCCGATCCCCGCCACGAGCGCGAACAACAGCGGCACCACGTCCGCCTGCGAGGCGGCCCCGCTCTCGAAGGCGTATTGGTCGACGTTGAGCTGGACGACGGCCCCCACCGCCCAGAAGTAGATGATGCCCGCCGCCGCCCCGGCCAGCCGCCGCGCCCGCGCGAGGAAGGCGATGTCGCGGATCGTGGCCGCGAGGGCATTGCTGGGAAACGGCGCCCGCGGATCGGCCGCCGCGATCCGCGGCAGGGCGAGCGATGCGACCCAGCCCACGACCGCCACGCCGAGGAGCCCCGCCGCGGCCGGGGCGATGTGGCCCCAGGGAACGGCGGCCAGCCAGGCCGGCAGCGGCCGAGCCTCCTCGGGGGCCGGCGAGAGCCAGGTGGCGTCGGCCAGCCAGTTGCCCGCGGCCATGCCGACGAGCGTCGCGGCCAGCGACACGAGCGCGAACACGCCGTTGGCGGCCGAGAGGCGGGCGGCCGGCACCGTCTCGGGGATCGTGCCGAGCAGGCTCGGGTTGAGGAGCGTCGTCTGCAACGCGAACAGGCCCGTCGTGCCGAGCAGCAGCCACAGGCCCAGGGGCAGCCCGGCGATCGCCGGGCCCGAGGCGGCCCCCCAGCCGACCACCGCCGCCGTGACCACGGCGATCACGATCTCGGCGAACTTGCCCCCCACCACGACCGACCGCTTCACGAACCGATCGGCGAGCCAGCCGGCGAGCCAGGCGAAGAGGATGAACGGCAGGACGTAGAACACCGTGCCTGCCGCGAGCACGGAGGCCTCGCTCGCGCCGGCGGCCGCCGCGGCCCGCTTGCCCAGGCCGATCACGAGCCAGCGGGCGAGGTTGTCGTTGACGACCGTCAGAACCCGCACGATCAGCACGACCGGAAAGCCGCGGCCTTCGGGACGGACGCGGGCGGGGCCGGCGGGTGGGGACGCGTCCAAGGTGTCGGTCTTCAGCGGACTTCGGGCTCGGGCCGGCGCGGCCGGCGACGGGCTGCCACGTCACCCGCGGCTTGCCCAGTGTGACGGATTGGTTGGCAGACTTTACCGGCGGTTTGAACGGCCTGCCAAGCGTGCGTATCCTCGCAGGGAGCGGGTTGCGGTGCGGCGGCACTCGAGTGCTCCGACCGTCCGCACGAGGCGGCCGGTTGAATCCGGAGGAAGGGACGTGATGAACACGATCGTCAGCAGATTGGTCGGCGCCACCGTCGCGGTGGTCGCCATGACCGTGGCGGCCAGCGTCGAGGCCCAGGTCGTCTACTATTCCGCCCTGCGGCCCGTGGTCGCCGCGCCGGTCGTCGCGGCGCCGGTGGCAGCCGCGCCCGCCTACGTCGCCAACTACACGCCGGCCGGCAACTACGCGGCCGTGACGGCCTACTCGCCGCCGGTCTACGCGGCGCCGGCGGCCGTGGCCGTGACGGCCAACTACGCGCCGGCCGTGGCGCCGGTCGCGGTCACGTCGTATTACGCGCCCACGGTCGTGAACTATGCGCCCGCCGCCACAGTCGCCTACTCGCCGGTCGTGGCGCCCGTGGCCGCCCCCGTCGTCGCGCCGGTGACGGCCTACTACGCCCCGGCGGTCGTCGCGCCGCTCTATCGGCGCGGCCTCTTCGGCGGCCTGCGGCCCGTGCGGACCGCGTACTACATCCCGTACTGAGCGGGCTCCGGTCGCGGTTTCGTTCCCGCCACGTTGTTGATCCGCGGCGAGCGTCCTATAGTGGCGACGTTTCCAGCGGTTCCCCGTTTTGTCAGGGGGCCGCGCCGGCGGCGGAACGCTGCGGATGTCGCGGACGGTCAACATCATCGGAGCCGGGCCGGGCGGGCTCGCCTGTGCCATGCTCCTGGCCCAGGCCGGCGTCCGCGTGCGGCTGCTCGAGCGGCTGGCCGTGCCCGGGGGCCGGACGAGCACGATCAGCACGCCCGAGGGCTTCAAGTTCGACCTCGGCCCAACGTTCTTCCTCTATCCGCGGGTGCTCGACGACATCTTCACGGCCTGCGGCCGTGACCTGCGGCAGGAGGTGGAGATGGTCCGCCTCGACCCGCAGTATCGGCTGATCTTCGGCGCCGGGGGGGAGTTGCTCGCCACGCCCGACATCGCCCGGATGGAGGCGGAGGTGGCGAAGCTCTCGCCAGCCGACCGCGGCTCCTTCACGCGGTTCATGGAGTCGACGCGGGAGAAGTTCTCGCGGTTCGCCCCGTTCCTGGAGCAGCCCTTCCAGTCGTGGCGGGATCTGGCCAACCCCGATCTCCTCAAGCTGATGCCGCTGCTCAAGCCGTGGCGGAGCCTCGACGCGGAACTCGGCACCTTCTTCAGCGACGAGCGGATCCGGCTGGCCTTCACCTTCCAGTCGAAGTACCTGGGCATGTCGCCGTTCCGTTGCCCGAGCCTGTTCTCGATCCTCTCGTTCCTCGAGTACGAGCACGGCGTGTTCCACCCGATCGGCGGCTGCGGCGCCGTGTCGGCGGCGATGGCCCGGATCGCCGCCGAGATGGGGGTGGAGGTCCGCTATGAGGAGCCGGTGGAGGCGCTCGAGTTCGCGGGGCGGCGGATCACGGCGGTGAAGACCCCCCGCGGCCGCTACGAGGCCGACGCCACGGTGGTCAACGCCGACTTCGCCCGCAGCATGACGCGGCTCGTGCCCGACCACCTGCGGCGCCGCTGGAGCGACAAGCGGATCGCGTCGCGGCGGTTCTCCTGCTCGACCTTCATGCTCTACCTGGGCATCGACGGCCGCTACGACGACGTCGCCCATCACAACATCTACCTGTCGGCCGACTACCGGCAGAACCTGGCCGACATCGAGCATCGGCACGTGCTCTCGGCCGATCCGTCGATGTACGTGCAGAACGCCTGCGTCACCGATCCCACGCTCGCCCCGGCGGGCGCGAGCACGCTCTACCTGCTGATCCCGGTGACCCACCGCCATCCCAACGTCGATTGGCGGCGGGAGGGGCCGCGGTATCGCGAGGTGGCCCTCGACCAACTGGAGCGGATCGGGATCCGGGGCGTGAGGGAGCGGATCCGCTACGAGCGGATGCTCACCCCCGACGACTGGCAGGACGGCTACGAGATCTACCGCGGGGCGACCTTCAACCTGTCGCACGATCTCGGCCAGATGCTGCACATGCGTCCCCACAACCGGTTCGAGGACGTGGAGCGGATGTATCTGGTCGGCGGCGGGACGCACCCCGGCAGCGGGCTGCCGGTGATCTACTCGTCGGCCCGCATCACCTCCGACCTCCTGCTCGACGACCTCGGCGTGGGGCGGCCGACGCCGCCGGCGCGGCGGCCGCGGGCGGGCAGGCCGGCGGGCAAGGAGCCGGCCGCGGCGGTCTGACGCCGGCGGTCAGCGCGGACAACACGAGTTCACAAGACGGAGCGTGGCGACGATGCGGCAGGCAGACGAGGACGGACGGGTGGTGGTGGTCGGCGGCGGGCTCGGTGGCCTGGCCGCCGCCTGCACGCTGGCCGCGCGGGGGTATGCGGTCACGCTCTGCGACAAGAACGCCTGGGTCGGCGGCAAGGCGGCGGTGCTCCAGGAAGGCGGCTACCGGTTCGACATGGGGCCCACGATCCTGACGATTCCCCGCGTGCTGCGGCGGATCTGGGCGGAGGCCGGCCGCGACCTGGAAAGTTCGCTCGACCTCGTGCCGCTCGACCCGCAGTGGCGGAGCTTCTTCACCGACGGCACGACGCTCGACCTCGAGGCCGACGTCGCCTCGATGCGGGCCACGCTCGACGCCTATGCGCCCGGCAGTGGCTCGGGCGACGGCTACGGGCGGTTCATGGATCTTTCCAAGCGGCTGCACCGGATCTCCGACGAGTTCTTCTTCTGGCGGAGCGTGGGGGGCATGCGGGACATGTTCGAGCCCCGCAACAGCTTCTCCTTCTCGTTCCTCAAGGATCTGCTCGGCATGCGGATGGGGCGGAGCGTGGCCGGCACGGTGCGGTCGTTCGTGCCCGACGAGCGGGCCGCGCAGATGCTCGACCACTTCACGCAGTACGTCGGCAGTTCGCCCGAGTCGTCGCCCGCGGTGCTCTGCGGCATCGCCCACATGCAGTCGCACGACGGCGTCTGGTATCCGCGGGGAGGCACCGGGGCGGTGCCGCGGGCCCTGGCGAGCCTGGCGGTCGACCTGGGGGTCGAGATCCGCACCAACACGCCCGTGCGCCGGGTGCTGGTCGAGCGGGGCCGCGTGCGGGGCGTGGAGACGGAGGCGGGTGAGACGATCCGTGCGGCCGCGGTCGTCAGCAACTCCGACACCGTCCGCACGCACCGCGAGCTCGTGGACGGCGAGGCCAGCCGGAAGTTCCTGGGGCGGCGGAAGTACGAGCCGGCCTGCTCGGGCGTGGTGCTCTACCTCGGGCTCGACAAGCGGTACGAGCAGCTGATCCACCACAACTTCGTGTTCTCGGCCGACCCGCACGAGGAGTTCGACGCGATCTACCGACGGGGCGAGCCCGCCCCGGACCCGACCTGCTACGTCTGCGCTCCGGCCATCACCGAGCCGGAGGTGGCTCCGCCGGGCGGCGAGGCGCTCTACGTGCTCGTGCACACGCCCTACCTGCGGCCGCACCACGACTGGGCGAAGATGCTGCCTGCCTACCGGGACCGGATCATCCGGAAGCTCGTGGAGACGGCGGGCATGAAGGACCTCGAGCGGCACATCGTCGTCGAGCGGGCCCTCACGCCGCAGGACATCAACGACCGCTACCACGTGCTCGACGGCGCGATCTACGGCCTCGCGAGCCACGGGAAGTTCTTCGGCGCCTTCAAGCCGGCCAACCGCTCGCCCGACGTCGCGGGGCTCTACCTCGCCGGCGGCTCCGCCCACCCGGGGCCCGGCATGCCGATGGCGCTGATGTCGGGCTGGATCGCGGCCGACTGCGTGGACGAGGACAAGCTGGCCCCGCGGGCCCGGCCGGCCATGGCGGCGGCCGTGTGAGGCCGCGCATGACCCGCGGGCGGGACACGCACGAACACGAGCTCCCGCCGTTCTCGCAGGGCATGAACCGCTGGTTCATGTGGTACGTGCGCCGCTATCTGCGGCGGCACTTCCACGCCGTGCGGCTGCTCGGTGACGGCGCCGGGGCCGCGGGCCGCCCCGATCTCGGCGGCGAGCCGGTCGTCATCTACACGAACCATCCCGGCTGGTGGGATCCGCTCGTGTTCCTGCTCGTGGGCGCGGTGCTGTACCCCGAGCGGATGAGCTACGGGCCGATCGACGCCGCGGCGCTCGGCAAATACAAGTTCCTCGAACGGATCGGCTTCATCGGCATCGAGCCGGGCACCTGGCGGGGCTCGGCCCGCTTCCTGCGGATGGCCCGGGCGGCCCTCGCCCGCAGCGACGTGCTCTTCTGGATCACGGCCCAGGGCGAGTTCGCCGATCCGCGGCGGCGGCCGGTGGAGATCCGACCGGGCGTCGGCCACGCGCTGGCGGCGGCCGGCCGCGGCCTCGTGGTGCCGCTGGCGGTCGAGTATCCGTTCTGGAGCGAACGCTCTCCCGAGGCCCTGGCGGCCTTCGGCCGCGTGATGCGGATCGGCGACTTCCCGGGGCGGTCGGCCGACGACTGGACGGCCGCGCTCGCGGCCGAGCTCACGGCCACGCAGGACCGCCTGGCCGCGGCGGCGATCGCCCGCGCCCCCGCGGCCTTCGAGACCCTGCTCTCCGGCCGCGTCGGGGTGGGGCCGGCCTACGACACGATCCGACGGGTCGGCGCCTGGCTGCGGGGCCGGCGGTTCGACCCCTCGCACGGCGGCGACGAGGGGGCTCGGTCATGACGCCGATCATGATCCTCGTGCTGGTCTGGGGCGGCCTCGTGCTGGCCGCGATTCCCGCCCTGCTCACGATCGCCAACCTGCGGCAGTTCCAGCCACCGCCGGCACCGCTGGCCGCCGGGCCGCTGCCGGACGTGTCGGTGCTCGTGCCGGCGCGAAACGAGGAGCGGGCGGTGGAGCGGCTCGTGGCCGACGTCCTGGCGAGCCGGGGCGTGAACCTCGAGCTCGTGATCCTCGACGACTCGAGCGAGGACGCCACGGCGAGCATCGTGGAGCGGCTGGCCGCGCGGGACCCGCGGGTGCGGCTCGTCCGTGGCGGGCCGCTGCCGGCCGGCTGGTGCGGCAAGCAGCACGCCTGCTGGCAGCTGGCCCGGGCCGCGCGGCACGAGACCTGGGTGTTCCTCGACGTGGACGTCTCGCCCGTCCCGGACGCGATCGCGCGGTCGGTCGCATTTCTCGAGGCCAGCGGCGCCGCGCTCGGGAGCGGGTTTCCCCGGCAGCTGACCGGGAGCCTGCTCGAATGGCTGCTCCTACCCCTGATCCACTTCGTGCTGCTCGGGTTCCTGCCGCTCGCGCGGTCGCGGCAGGTCAACTCGCCGAGCCTGGCCGCCGGCTGCGGGCAGTTGTTCGTGACGCGGCGCGCCGACTACGAGCGGGCCGGTGGCCACGTGGCGATCCGGGACTCGCTGCACGACGGCGTGAAACTGCCCCGGGCCTATCGCCGGGCGGGCCTCGTCACCGACATCTTCGACGCCACGACGATCGCCTCCTGCCGGATGTATGCCACGAGCCGCGACGTCTGGCGGGGCCTCTCCAAGAACGCGACCGAGGGGATCGGCGCCCCGGCCACGATCCTGCCCTTCACGGTGCTCCTGCTCGGCGGCCAGGTGCTGCCGGTCGTGTTCGCCGGCTGGGGTCTCGCCACGGGCTTCGCCGGCTGGCCGGCCGGCGGCCCGGCCGTGGCGCTCGCGGCGGCGGCCGTCGCCTACGTGCCGCGGCTGCTCGACGCGCTCCGCTTTCGCCAGAGCCTCACGAGCGCGATCGCTCATCCCGTCGGGATCGTCGTCTTTCTCGCGATCCAGTGGGTGGCGCTCGCCCGCAAGACCCTCGGCCTGCAAACGACCTGGCGCGGCCGCTCGCTCGCGCCGCAATAGGGCGGGCTCGGAGTTGCCCATGCCATCTCGCCGGACGTTCGCTGCGCACATCCTGTGCTCCGCTCGCTCGATGCTGGCTGCGCTTTCGGCATCCTGCCTTCGCTTGCCAGCAACGCCGCTCGATTGGCATGGGCAACTCCTCGCTGGCCATCGGGTGCGCCGAGTGGAACGCCTGGTGACGCCGTTGGGGGCGTTCCCAACACGTGGCCACGGGTCTGTGACCCGTGGAATGCGTTCTCAGTCCCGGTGGCCCACGGCATGAGTCGTTACAGTGTGTCACCCCCGGAGCCCTGCCCATGCGGATCGTGATCCTCGACGCCTTCACCACCAATCCCGGAGACCTCGACTGGGGCCCGGTCGCGGCCCTGGGCGACCTTGCGATCCACGACCGCACCCCCGACGACCAGATCGTGGCCCGGGCGGCCGGGGCGGAGGCGGTGCTCACGAACAAGACGCCGCTTTCCGCCGCCACGCTCGCGGCGCTGCCCGGGCTCCGGTACGTGGGCGTCCTGGCGACCGGCGTGAACGTCGTCGATCTGGCTGCCGCTCGGGCGGCCGGGGTCACTGTCACCAACGTGCCGGGCTACAGCACGCCGGGCGTCGCCCAGGCCGTGTTCGCGCTCCTGCTCGAACTCACCAATCAGACCGGCCGCCTCGCGGCCAGCGTCCGCGCCGGCCGCTGGCAGGCCTGCGACGACTTCTGCTACTGGGATGGCGAGCTCGTGGAGCTCGAGGGGCTCACGCTCGGCATCGTGGGCTACGGCGCGATCGGCCGCCGCGTGGCGGGCATCGCCCAGGCCGTCGGCATGCGTGTCGTGGCCGCCAGCCGCAGCCGGGCGGCCGGGACGAGCGACGATGGCGTCGAGTTCCGGTCGCTCGACGAGGTGTTTCGCACGGCCGACGTCGTCAGCCTCCACTGCCCGCTCACGAGCGAGACCGCGCGGCTGG
>JBJTAA010000053.1:0-3454 GCA_046090525.1 Planctomycetota bacterium | reverse complement strand
GGAGAGAAACCGCACCCGCTCCTGCCCGAGCGACTCGAGGCCCCGGTAGGCCGCCGCCGGGTCGCGGAACCCGTGCCGACCGAGCACCTCGGCGATCGTCTCGGCCGCCGGCTCGGGATCGAGCACGAGATCCACCTCCGGCTCCGGCGGCGCGTCGTCGGGGAAGGCGTCGTGCAGCAGGTGGTCGAGGATCCGGCGGTTGAGCGCGGTCGCCTCGGCGAGGTCGCGGCGGAGCCGCTCGCGGCCCTCCGCACCGACCGGATAGCCGCACCGCACCGCCAGGCGGCCGAGCTCCCCCTCCTCGCTCGGCACGACGTGCGTCTGCCGGTCGTAGAGCACCTGCAGGCGATGCTCGACCGTCCGCAGGAGCGTGTACGTCCGCTCCAGGATCTCGCGCTCGCGATCGGTGAGGCTGCCGGCCTCGGCGAGCCGCCGGATTGCCTCGAGCGTGGTGCCCGAGCGCACGGCGGGCGTGTCGCCCCCGGCGAGCAGCTGCAGGAACTGAATCGTGAACTCGACGTCGCGGATGCCGCCGTGCCCCTCCTTGACGTCGGCGGCGTCGGTGCCGGCCCGCACCGCCCGCCGCTCGATCTGCCGCTTGAGGGCCTTGATGCCGCCGATGTCGGCGCGGCTCAGCCAGCGGCGGTAGATCCAGGGCTCCAACTCACCGAGCAGCCGCGCGGCGAGCGCCCGGTCGCCGGCGACCGGGCGGGCCTTCACCCAGGCCTGCCGCTCCCAGGTGCGCCCCTGCCGGTCGAAGTATTCGAGCGCGGCGGCGAGCGACAGGCTGGCCGGCCCCGCCGACCCGTGCGGCCGCAGCCGCAGGTCGACCCGCAGGCCGCTGCCGGCCGGCGCGGGGGCCGACAGCAGCCGGACGGTCTCCTGCACGACGCGGTCGAAGAACTCTTGGTTCGTGCAGGGCTTGGGGCCCTCGACCCGGCCGTCGGCCGAGTGGACGAACACCAGATCGACGTCGCTGGAGTAGTTGAGTTCGCCGCCGCCGAGCTTGCCCAGCGCCAGCGCCGCGATCGTCGCCGGGCGGCCGTCCGGACCGCGGGGCACGCCCCGCTGCCGCTCGACCGACCGCACCGCCGTGGCGAGGGCCGCCTCGACGAGGCAGTCGGCGACGTGCGAGATCTGGCCGACCACCGTCTCGAGCCGCTGCCCCTCGACCACGTCGCCGTAGGCGACGCGCAGCAGTTGCCGCCGCCGGAACCGCCGCAGGGCGGCCAGCACCGTGTCGGGGTCGTCGCTGCCGCCGATCTCGGCGGCCAGTGCCGCCGCCAGTGCCTCCTTCTTTTCCGGCCGCCCCCGGCCCACGCGCACCTCCTCCCAGGCCTCCGGATCGGCGATCACGATCTCGGCGAGGTGCGGGCTCGCCGAAAAGATGCCCAGGAGCACCCGCAGGCTCTCGGGGTCGCGTTCGAAGAGCGTGGCGGTGGAGAGCGGGCTGCGGACCGCGGCCACGAACCGCGCGAGCGCGACGAGCACGCGGTCGGGATCGCTCACCGCCGGCAGGAGCGTCGCCAGCCGCCGGCAGATCGCCTCCACGAGGTCGAACGTGAGGCCGAGCGCGGCGAGCCCTGCGAGCACCCGCGGGGCGATCGACGGGTCGCTGAGGCCCGCCTCGCGGCCCCAGGCGACGGCGGCTTCCGGATCATCGAGGAGCGGGCAGCCGACGCGGGACATCGTCGCGAGGCCGGGCTCGGGGAGGGGCGGGGAGGACATTCACGCGCTCCGTGTCGCCGCCACCTCGGCGTCGCCGCCATTGTAGCCAGCCGGGGGCACGCAGTTTCAGCAGCGCGGCCCAGGAGTCCGGTCACGCCGTGACCGGATCACGTGGGATGCTGCGTCGACTCTGACCCGGTTCCGGAGGAACCGGGCTCCTGGCGCGGAACCGGGCTCCTGGGATCACGCCGGACGGCGCGGCGGTGCGATCTGGTAGACGTCAGCCGCCTCGCCCGTGAACGAGAGTCCCTCGAGCGGCACCGCATCGGCCAGTCCGTCGGCCACGCGCCCGGTGAGCGACCAGGCCCCCGCCTCGAGAATGTCGACATCCACCAGCCGGCCCACGAGCCGCGCGGGCGCGTCGAACACCACGATCCGGTCGCACATCGTGCGGCCCGAGAGCTGGACGGTGTCGTCCGGCCCGGCCTCCACGGCCCGCCGTTCGTCGCGGGCGGAGAGCCCCTCCACGAGCACCTGCTGCCGCGTGCCGATGAACCGGTGGTTGCCCGCCAGGCTCGCCTCCGCCTGGGCCTCGAGCAGGAGCTGGTTGCGCTCCTTCTTGACCTCCTCGGGCACGTCGTCGGGCAGCCGCTCGTGGGCCTTCGTCCCCGGCCGCGGGCTGTATTTGAAGATGAAGGAGTTCTTGAAGCCGACCGTGCGCACCAGGTCGAGGGTGAGTTCGAACTCGGCGTCGGTCTCGCCGCAGAAGCCGACGATGAAGTCGCTGGTCACGGCCGCGTGCGGGATCGCCTCGCGGACCCTCCCGAGCATCTCCATGTATTCGCCGATCGTGTAGCCCCGCTTCATCCGCGCGAGCACCGCGTCGGACCCGTGCTGGGCGGGGACGTGCAGGTAGTGGCAGACCTTGGGGAGGTCGCGGACGGCCGCGATCAGATCATCGGTCATGTCCCGCGGGTAGTTGGTGACGAACTTGATGCGGTCGAGGCCGTCGATCGCGTCGAGCCGCGCGAGCAGGTCGGCGAGCCGCGTGGTGCGACCGCCGTCCGTGTACTTGTAGGAGTTGACCGTCTGGCCGATCAGCGTGATTTCGCGGCAGCCTTCGGCCACGAGCTTGCGGGCCTCGGCCTCGATCGTGTCGGGCGCGCGGGCCTGCTCGGGGCCGCGGACGTGCGGCACCACGCAGAAGGCGCAGAACTTGTCGCAGCCGGTCTGGGTGCGGATGAAGGCCTGGAAGGGGGTGGGCCGCATCGCGGGGTCGCGATCGGGGTCGTAGCTCTCGAACGAGCGGGCGATCACGTCGCGGGCCGCCCCCTTCCGGTCGAGGCTCACCTCCAGCCTCGGGCCCCCGCCGGCCAGCACGTCGGCCACGAGCGCGGGCACCTGGTGGAGCTGCCCCGGTCCCACCACGAGATCGACCCAGGGCGCGCGGCGCCGGACGAGCTCCTGATCCTTCTGGGCCATGCAGCCGAGCACGCCCACGACGAGGTCGGGGTTCTTCTGCTTTTCCAGCCGGATCCGCCCGAGCGCCGAGTAGACCTTGTCTTCCGCGTGCTGCCGCACCGAGCAGGTGTTGTAGAAGACGGCGTCGGCCTCGCCGGGGCCCCGAGCCATCTCCCAGCCCTGGCGACGAAGTGCCGCCACCACGAGCTCGCTGTCGAGCACGTTCATCTGGCAGCCGACGGTCTCGATCCAGAGTCGCTTGGGCATCGGGCCCATTGTAGCGACGCCGTCGGGCCACCTGCCCGCTGCCGACCGCCGGGGCCCC
>JBJTAA010000052.1:0-14626 GCA_046090525.1 Planctomycetota bacterium | reverse complement strand
TCGCGGATGGGCCGGCGCTTGGCCATGCAGGGGCTCCGAAACGGCGCTCCCGGAGGGAACGCGGGGCGGGAGGGTAGCAGGCCGGGCCTGACGAAAAAATGCCGGCAATCGCCGCAAGAAACGCCCCCTTGCGTAAGCAGGGGGGATCACGCGACCCCTTGCCGTCGGTCCCGCGCCCCTCCGCCCGCCGACACCTCCGCGGCCTACACCAGGCCCCATTTCTTCCGCAGGAACCACTCGGCGATCAGGCAGCTGGCCAGGAGCAGGAGCATCGGCCAGGTGTCCCAGGGGCTCGCCGACCACTGCTCCCGGCTCTCGTAGACGGCCGGCCGCTGACCGATCTCGGCGAAGATGCCGGGCAGTTCCTCGGGGAGCCGCACGCCGCCCGTGGTGGCCTCGGCGAGTTGCCGCATCAGGAGCGGATTCGCCCGGGGGTTCGCCAGCTCGAGATCCTGGCTGAAGACGGTGAATCGCGCCGACCGCTCGAGCGGCGGCTCCGCTCCCCCGCGGCGGCCCCGCACGACGAGCTTCCAGTCACCCGGATCGGTGCAGCCCGCGACCGTGCCGGAGAAGGTCTCGCCGGTGGGCACGATCCGCACCGGCCGCTCCTGGCCGGCCGGCGAGACGACGAACGCCTCGAGTTCGGCGTCGCCGCGGGCCACACCCTCCGGCCCCGCGATGCCGGCGTCGAACTCCAGCGGCGTGCCCGGCGCGATCCTGCGCTGCGCGATCCGCAGCCAGAGGCTGTCGTTCTCGGTGCCGTCCTTGCGGGCCAGCCAGAGCACGAACTGCCGCCAGAACCGCCGGTGCGCCTCGGCGGCGCCCTGCATCGCCCAGCGCCAGGTCGAGTCGGCCGCGAACGCGAGCACCCGCCCCTCGCCATACTCACGGGCCACGAGGAGGGGCTCGCCTTGGGCCGACACCGCCAGCGGCTTGGCCGTGGGCACGAGCCGCCCGAGCCGGTTCCCACCGGCCAGCGGTGGGAGGGCCTCCCAGGCAGCGCGGGTCGCCTGCTCGTCGTCGCCGAGCCTGAGGATCGAGATGTCGCCGAACCGCGGGTCGGGCAGCATCGCGAGCGGCCCCGGCAGGTGCAGCCCTGGGCGGATCGGCTCGTCGAAGGGCTGGCGGGCGAGCCGGTCCGGCTCGAAGGGGACGAGCGGCCCCAGCGGCGAACTCGCCCAGCCGCCCGCCTCGAAGGCGTGGAAGCCGCCGAGCAGCCCGATGCCCGCCCCCGCCTCGACGCGACGGAGGATCGTCCGCAGGTCGTCGGCCCGCACCGCGGCGGAGTCGAGGTCACCGACGAGGTAGACGTCGTGCTTGGCGGCGAGGTCGCGGGTCAGGTCGACGGGCCAGCGGTCGCGGCGGTTGGAGTCGATCCACCGAAAGTCGACCTGCATGTCGGGGCTGGCCGCCAGGATCCGCCGCAGGAATCGCTGCTCGACCCGCAGCGCGCCCTCGAGGTAGAGCAC
This sequence comes from Planctomycetota bacterium, assembly GCA_046090525.1. GTDB lineage: Bacteria > Planctomycetota > Planctomycetia > Pirellulales > UBA1268 > QWPN01. The sequence goes on along the minus strand of JBJTAA010000052.1, from coordinate 13,157 downwards.
CTTGAGGCCGCCGTCCACGACCGTGACGAAGCTCGACAGCTGGTTGTTGGTGACCACCACCTCCCCTTCCTGAGGCTCGACCCGCAGCGTGAGCTTCCGCTCCCCGAGCTGCTTCGGGGTCCAGGCCAGGCGGACGGCCTCCTCCCCCGTCTCGCCGGAGGTCTGGACGGTGGTGCGGGCCACCTCCTCCATCGCGCCGGCGTCGTTCTCGACCTCGAGGACGACCGCGGCGGGGCGGCCGGCGAGCCCCTCGAGCCGCACCCGGCCAGCGACCTCCAGCATGTTCTCCAGATACACCGTCTCCGCCACGGAGAGATTGACCACCGCCGCATCCCGGCCCTGGCCGCTGCCCCGCTGCTGCCCGAACGTGACGCTCCAGAGCGGAGCGCCCGCGTCGGCCACGCCGCGGGCCGCCGACTGCGGCGGCAGGTCACGGGGGGCGTAGGCATGCTGGGCCCCGTCGCTGAGCACGATCATGCCCGCCAGCCGCCGGCCGCTCGTCGCCCGCAGGGCCTCGTCCACTGCCGAGCCGAGCGCGGTCTCCTCGGCGGTGGCGGCGTCGGTCCAGTCGGCGAGCGGAAACGGGTCGTCGCCGCGGGCCGGCAGCGGGTGGATCTCGCGGTCGAAGGTCCAGGCCATGATCTCGACGTCGCCACGGGCGACGAGGTCGGCGGCTGCCGGCCGGGCCGCCTCGAGCGATTCGACCAGCGACTGCCAACGCGTGCGGCCGCCGGCCGCATCGGCCACCGTCATGCTCTCCGAGGCGTCGGCCAGCACGACCACGGTGGCCTTCTGCCGCGACTTCTGCGACGACACGAGCGTGGGCCGCAGCATGCAGGCCACGAGCGCGAGAAACGCCGCCATCCGCAGGCCCACCAGCCAGAGCCGGCGGCCGGATGTGAGGCGGGTGCGGTCGGGAGGGACCGCCAGGAGCACCGCCAGGAGCGCCGCGGCCACGAGGCCCACGAAGGCCCAGGATCCGACCGGGTCGAAATGGACGGTGAGTTCCTGAAGCCAGGTCGTCTCGTCGCTCATTCCGCACTCCCCGTGAGCGGCGGCAGCGGCGGAGGCGTGGCCGATCGCGCCGCCCCGGCGGCGAGGGCCTCCTCGTCATCCTCGGCCCGGGGCGGGGCCTCGCCGTCGAGATCCTCGAAGCCGGCGACCGCGTTCTCGGTGGCCTCGGGTTCGCGTGGCTTGTAGAAGCGGTTGGCGAGGATCCAGTCGGCGGCCATCGCGATCGCGGCCACCAGGATGCCCCAGCCGAACAGCTCCGTGCCGATCCGCTCGAGGTTCACGTCGCGGACGATCTCCTCCTCGGTGCGGGCCAGGCGATGCCCGGGCCCGAGCACCCTCGTGAGGTCGTCCGGCGAGAGCCGCCGGAAGTCGGTGGCGGCCGGGCCGAGATTGACGCTGAACCCATCGGCCACGCCGGCCGCCTGGCCGCCGGCCCTGACGGCATAGTTGCCCGGTTCGAGCGTCGCGGTGATGGTGACGGTGCCGCGAGCCCGATCGATCGCCACCGGAAAGTCGTCGCCCCCCGGCGTGCGGACAAGCGCCGTGGGCAGATCGCGGCGCCCGAGGTGCAGCGTGGCCGGCCGCCCCGCGATCACGTTGCGGTCGTCGGGGGTGGCGACGGCGTGCAGGAGCGTCTCGTTGGCGAGGATCACGAACGGCCACGGCTCGAAGCCGGTGGCCAGCGTGTTCCAGGCCGCCGGGTCGCCGGCCGCCCGGGAGACCGGCGTCGTCACCACCACCACCGTGCCCTGCCCGAGCCGCCGCTCGAGGATCGCGGGCAGCCCGTTGCGATAGGTGGCCACGACGGCCGCCGGGCCGCCCGCCTGCTCCGGTTCGGCGGCGTCCGCCGGCGGCGGGCTGGGCGTGAACTCCCAGTGCCGAAAGACCGGAAAATCCTGCCACGGCACGTCGTCACCCACCCGGCGAAAGGCGGCCAGGATGGGATGGCCGAGCGCCGCGGGCGCGAGGAAGTTGCCCGCGTCGGGGCTCCGCCACACGCGGGTGAGTTCCCCGCCGAGCACGCGCCGGGCCGCCGCCGTGTTGAACGCGGCCGCCTCGCCCGCCGCCGGCCCCAGCCAGACGACGAGCCCGCGGCCCTGGGCCACCCACTCGCCGAGCGCCTCCCACTGCCGCTCGGCCAGGACAGGCGGATCGACGAGCACGATTCCCGCCGCGTCGTCCCACTTTGCGGCGTCGAGCGCCTCGTAGTCCAGCGGCTCCGGCGCGAACCGGGCCGTGCCGGCGAGCCGCAGCGGGGCGGGAGCCAGCGCCTCGACCAGAAACCGCGCCGTCGCTGCGGCCGGTCGCTCGGCGGCCAAGAGCACGCGGGCCGCGGAGCCCACCTCGACGGTGAACGACCGCACGTCGTCGGCGGCGAGGTCGTCGCTGCCATCGAGCACGATCCGCCCCTGCCGCGTGCCCGGCTTGAGCCCGGCCACCTCGAAGGCCACCGTCACCGGACCTCCCGGCCGGGGCTCGACCGGCTTCATGCCCCGCCGCACCGGGCGGCCGTCGTCGTCGATGATCTCCACGGCGGCCGCCCGGGTGGCGTCGCTGCCCGTCCGCGAAACGGTGGCGGCCACGACCAGCGGCGTGCCGGCGGCGACCCGGTCGCCCGAGAGTTCGAGCGACTCGATCGCGAGATTCCGCGGCGATTCGGCGGCCACGTCCACGTAGAGCACGCTCGGCCCCTCCCCGTCATCGGCCTCCTGGCTCGGTGCGTCATCCCAGGCGCCGTGCGAGCAGTCGGTGAACACGTAGAGCTCCCGACGCTCGAGATCGGCCGTCTCCAGGAGCCGCCGCGCGTCGGCGATCGCCGCCGGCAGCGATCGGGACGGGGTCGCCGCGTCGAGCCGGTCGAGCCGGACCTCGGTGGCGGCCCGCGTGGGATCGAACGCGGCCGGCGTGCCGGTCGTGTCGAGGACGGCGATCCGGCTCTCGGCGGGCAACTTGTCGAGCAGCCCGCGGGCCAGCGTCACGGCCTGCTCGAGGCGGGTCCGGTTGCCCGCCCGCAGCATCATCCGCGGGGCAGTGTCGAAGACGAGCGCCGCGGCCACGGGCCCCTCGGCGTCGGGCAGCCAGCCGGCGCCCCGCAGCACCGGCCGCGCGAGCGACAGGGCCAACAGCAGGATCGCCGCCATCCGCACGAGCAGCAGCAGCAGGTGGCTCAGCTGCAGCCGCCGCCGGTTGGCGATCGCCCGCTCCTTGAGGAACCGCAGCGCGGGGAAGGTGTGCGGGACGGGTGTCCGCCGCATCACCATGTGAAGGATGATCGGAGCGACCACGAGGGCCGCGCCCCCGAGCAACAGCGGCGAGAGGAACGAGAGGCCCATCGCTCAGAATCGTCCCCGGCGGCTGTGCAGGTATTCCACGAGCGCCCGGTCGAACTGCATGCTCGTGTCGAGCGGCACGTAGTCGACGCCCGCCCGGAAGCACCAGGCGCGGTAGCCCTCCCGAAAGCCCTCGACCGCCGCCAGGTAGCCCGCCCGGGCGGCGTCGGCGTCGATCACGAGTTTGTCCCTGCTCTCCGGTTCGTCGAGCTCCACCATGCCCTCGAACGGAAACTTCACCTCCGCCTCGTCGAGCACGTGGAACAGGATCACGTCGTGGCCGCCGTGCCGCAGCCGGAGGAGGGCCTCGCGGACGGGCTCGGGGTCGGCGAGCAGGTCGCTGAATACCATCACGAGCGACCGGTGCCGAAGCATCGCCGCCACCTGCACGAGGCTGCGGGCCACGTCGGTCTTCCCGGAGGGCGCCACCTTCGCCAAGAGCGACAGCACCTGGCCGATCTGCGACCGCCGCGAGCGGGCCGGCAGCGACGTGGTCACCTTCTCGTCGAACACCATCAGCCCGCAGGGATCCTGCTGGTGGACCATCAGCCAGCAGAGGGCGGCGGCCAGCGAGATCGAGTAGTCGAGCTTGGTGATCGGCTGGCGGTAGGTGTAGGCCATCGAGCCGCTGGCGTCGACGACCAGGTAGCCGGTGATGTTGGTCTCGGCCTCGAACTTCTTGACGTAGTGCTTGTCGGTCTTGGCGTAGACCAGCCAGTCGATGTCCTTGGGGTCGTCGCCGGGGGCGTACCGCCGGTGCTCGCTGAACTCGACCGAGAAGCCCTGGTAGGGGCTGGCATGGAGCCCCTGGAGGAACCCCTTGACGATGAACTGGGCGCGGAGGTCGAGCCGGGCGATCTGCCGGATCACCTCGGGCTTCAGGTATTCCTCGACCGCGCGGACCATCGCCGGCACCTCGTCAACGGGTTCATCCGGAATTGTTGTGGGTCAACCCAGTGGGCCGGGGTCGCCCATGCCATCTCGCCGGACGCTCGCTCCGGCCCTCCGGGCCTCCACTCGCTCGGAGGAAACCACGCTTCGCCATCCGGGCTCCGCTCGGTTTCCTACGCCGCTCGATTGGCACGGGCAACCCCTTCGATCCGACGAAATCCCGGATGGGCTCCTGAGGGAGACCCGGCTCACTTCACGAACTTGGGGATCTCGGGCTCGGGCGTCTCCTTCACGAGCCGCTCGATGATCGACTCGCTCGTGAGCCCCTCGGCCTGGGCCTGGAAGTTGGTGGCGATGCGATGCCGGAGCACCGGCACCGCGATCCGCCGGATGTCGTCGAGCGAGACGCTGAAGCGGCCGTCCATCGCGGCCACCGCCTTGCCCCCCTGGATCAGGAACTGCCCGGCCCGGGGCCCGGCCCCCCAGTCCACGAGCTGCGCCACGTAGGGGGGCGCCTGGGGATCCTTGGGCCGCGTCGCCCGCACGAGCCGGGCAACGTACTTGACGATGTATTCGCTCACGGCCACGCTTGCCACCACCTTCTGGATGTTGACGATCGCCCGCCCCGAGAGCACCTTCCGCACCTCCGGCTTCTCCGGCCGCGTGGTGGCCAGGAGGATCTGCTCCTCCTCGGCCGCCGTGGGGTAGCCCACCTTGATGTTGAACATGAACCGGTCGAGCTGGGCCTCGGGCAGCGGGTAGGTGCCCTCCTGCTCGATCGGGTTCTGGGTGGCGATCGTGAAGAACGGCTCGGGCAGCTTGTAGGTCTCCTGCCCGACCGACACCTCCCGCTCCTGCATCGCCTGGAGCAGGGCAGCATGCGTTTTGGGGGGGGTGCGGTTGATCTCGTCGGCCAGGAGGATGTTCGTGAAGATCGGCCCCTCCACGAACCGGAACACGCGGCGGCCCGCGTCGTCGTCGAGCACGTTCGTGCCGGTGATGTCGGAGGGCATCAGGTCGGGCGTGAACTGCACCCGCTTGAAGTTCACGTCGAGGATCCGGGCCAGCGTCGAGACCATCAGCGTCTTGGCGAGGCCCGGCACCCCCTCGAGCAGGCAGTGGCCCCGGGTGAAGATGGCCGCGAACAGCTGCTCGATCACCTCCGCCTGGCCGACGATCACCTTCTGCAGTTCTTCCTGCATCAGCCGGCGGTGCTGGGCGAACTCCTGCAGGATGTCGTCGAGCGTCTTGGGACGGGATGCGGTGGACACGCCTGCGTTCCTTCCTGCCGGGGAGCGAAACCGCCGGAGAGCGGAGTCTTCAGTATCGGCCCTCGCTCGCGGAGCGGCAAACCGACCGGCCCGCCGCCGCGGCTTTTCGCGTGGCGACCGATCCCGGCCGCCGGCGGACGTGATACGATCTCGGAAAGGAGGCACCCGCGGATGACTGCTGCCCCGCTCGCGTCGTGTCGGCCGCCCCGCGCGGGCCACCGCTGGCCGGCGCTCGCCTGGCTGTCGCTCTGCCTGGGGCTGGCCCTCGCCGCGGGCCGTGCCGCCCCCGCTCAGGACCGGCCCATCGGGCCCGGCGAGATCCAGCAGTCGATCGAGAAGGCCCGCGACTTCCTCGTCCGCCAGCAGAAGCCGGACGGCTACTGGGAGGCGCTCCACTCGGCCGACAAGCGGGTGGGCGCCACGGGGCTCGTGCTCCTCGCGCTGGCCAACGCGGGCCTCGACGCGGAGCACCCGGCCATGCGCCGGGGCCTGGCCTGGCTGCGGACGCAGCAGCCCGATCAGACCTATCACGTGGCACTCCAGACCATGGCCCTCGCGATGCTCTCGCCGGAGGCCGACGCGGCGATCCTGGCCCGCAACGTCGCCTGGCTGGAGGACGCCCAGGTGCCGGCCGGCCCCGGGGCCGGCTCGTGGAGCTACCGGGAGAGCCGCGGCGGCACGGGCGACAACTCCAACACGCAGTTCGCCCTGCTCGCCCTGCACGAGGCCGCCCGCGTGGGCGTGCCGGTGCGGGACGAGACCTGGGTGCGGTCGCAGCAGTATTGGGTGGGCTGCGCGAATGCCGACGGCTCCTGGGGCTATTCCGGCCGCTCGCCCGGCACCGGGAGCATGACCTGTGCCGGCATCGCGAGCGTCTGGATCACCTCCGAGCACATCGGCACGCCCGACGCGCAGGCGATCCGCGGCGGCGTCTCCTGCTGCGGCGGCGGCCGCACGCCGGACGTGCTCGAGCGGGGCCTCGACTGGCTCGGCCGGCGGTTCAGCGTCACCCAGAACCCGGGCGCCGGCGGCGACACCTGGCTGTACTACTACCTCTACGGCATGGAGCGGGTGGGGCGGTTCACCGCCCGGCGGTTCATCGGCGACCACGACTGGTATCGCGAGGGGGCGCGGATGTTCATCGACGCCCAGGACCGGCTCTCCGGCCAGTTCGTCGCCCGGCGGATCGAGGACGAGACGGTGGCGACGAGCTTCGCGCTCTTGTTCCTCGCCAAGGGCCGCCGCCCCGTGATCGTGGCCAAGAGCCGTCACGGCCCCGAGGACGACTGGAACCGCCACGGCCACGACATCGCCCACCTCGTCGAATACGTGGAGGCCCGGTGGCGGAAGGATTACCCCGCGGGCCTCTCCTGGCACGTGCTCGACACGCCCGCCGCCGAGCATGCCGACCTGATGCAGGCGCCGGTCTTCTGGCTCTCGGGCAAGACGCTCTTCGATCTCGGGCCCGACGCGGGCCGGCGGCTGCGGGCCTACATCGACGAGGGGGGCTTCGTGTTCGCCGAGGCCTGCTGCCCCAACAGCGGCGAGTTCGACCGCCGCCTGCGGCAGCTCGTGGGCGAGATCTTTCCCGAGCCCGAGTACCGCCTCAACCTGCTCCCGCCCGAGCACCCGGCCTGGCACGCCGAGGAGATCGTGCCTCCGGAACTGCAGCGGCCCCTGATGGGCGTCGATTACGGCTGCCGCACCTGCCTGATCTACGCCCCGCCGACCGATCTCGAGCCCGGCGCCGCCGCGGTGCCGAGCCTGTCGTGCCTGTGGGAGATCGGCGGCGCCGCCCGGCAGCGGCTGCCGGACGCCGTGCGTCGCGAGGTGGCCGCGGCCCTCGCGGTCGGAGCCAACGTGCTCGCCTACGCCACCAACCGCGAGGTGAAGCGGAAGGACGAGCTCTTCGACATCGCCGACCTGCCCGCCGCGGCCCCCGAGGAGTTCGAACGCGGCCAGCTGGCGATCGGCAAGCTGCGGCACGCCGGCATGTGCGACGCCGCCCCCGCGGCCCTGGCCAACATCCTCCGGGCCGCCGGCCGCGAGACAGGCATTCCGGTCGACGAGACGCCGAGCCTGATCGATCCGGGCGACGAGGCGCTCTTCGACTACCACATGGTCTTCATGCACGGCCGCAAGGGCTTCACCTTCGACGCCCCGCGGCGGGAGAAGCTGGCGGCCTTCCTCGACCGCGGCGGCACGCTGCTCGCCGACGCGATCTGCGCCTCGGCCCCGTTCGCGGCCGCCTTCCGCCGCGAGATCGCCGAGATCCTGCCGGGCCGGCCGCTCGAGAAGATCCCGGCCGACGACCCGATCTTCACGGCCGCCGACTACGGGGGCTTCGACATCCGCTCCGTGACGTTCCGCGAGCCCGCCGGCGGCGACGGCCCGCTGGGGATCCGCAAGCGGCAGGGGCCGCCGCAGCTCGAGGGCGTGCGGATCAAGGACCGCTGGGCGGTGATCTTCTCCCCCTACGACCTCTCCTGCGCGCTCGAGAAGCAAAACTCGATGGAGTGCGCCGGCTACGGCCGCGACGACGCGGAGAAGATCGCCCTCAACGTGCTGCTCTACTCGCTCAATCAGTGACCATCACGGCTTCCCGTCGCGGCGCGAGCCAAGCCTCTTGATCGGACGCTCAGCGAGGGGCTGCCCGTGCCCCGGGAGCCGGCCTTGGCGGCAAGCGAGGCCAGGATGGCGGAGCGCAGCCGGCACGGAGTGAGCGGAGGGCAGGATGCCCGCAGCGAACGTCCGGCGACGGGGCATGGGCAACCCCGAGCCGGGGGAACGGCCGGCCATCGAACGCGACGCGTGTCAGCGGTCATCCCGCGAGCCGGCCACCAGGCTCGCGTAGTAGAGCAGCGTGAGCACGCTCTGCAGCGTGGCGGCCACGTAGGTCCAGGCCGCCGCGTTGAGCACCGCGTTCACCGCCGGCATCTCCGCGGCCGGCACGATGCCCAGGCTCACGAGCTGGGCCTTGGCCCGGTTGCTGGCGTCGAGCTCGACCGGCAGGTTGACGAGCTGGAAGAACACCGTGCCCGCGAACAGGGCGATGCCGAGCCAGGCAAGCGGCTTGAGGGCGATCGCCAGCCCGATCATCAACACGATCACGCCCAGGCCGCTGCCGAAGTTGGCGGCGCCCACGGCGGCGTTGCGGATCCCCATCCATGAATAGTTCTTCGCATCCTGGAGCGCGTGGCCTGCCTCGTGGGCCGCGATCCCCACCGCCGCCAGGGACCGCGAGCCATAGACGTCCTGCGACAGCCGCAGCACCTTGGTCCGCGGGTCGTAGTGGTCGGTCAGATGGCCCGGCACCGGCTCGATGGCGACGTCGGTCGCACCGGCCGAGTCGAGGATGTGCCGGGCCGCGGCGGCGCCCGAGAGCGGGGCCGGTTCCTGAGCAGCGGCCTTGAAGGCGGACTGCACCCGCCACTGGGCCCACATCGCCAACAGCATGGCGGGCGCGATCCAGACAAAATACATGGGGTCTAAGAACATCGTGCTCCAAAGCCTCCTGGTGCGGGCCGGGGCTCACCCGGGGTGCCGCGAGAGTATCCTAGGTCCCTCGGCAACTCTGGCCTGGGCCCGGCACTCGAGCATGTTCTACGCATCCCGCCCCGTGTTTGTTCCGGGCTCGCGACACTGCCCGACGAGGCCCGTCGCACGCCTGACGGCCCACGCCGCCCTGCTGCTGCTCACCCTCGCCGGCCCCGGGAAGCTTGCGGCCGCGGCCCCGCCGGCGGCCTCCTCGGGCCCGGCCGCGCTCTGCGGGCGGATCGACTCCGTGCTCGCCGCGGCCCGCGACACCCGCCGGCTCGACGCCGACGTCCACGGGGCCTGGCAGGCAGTCCACGGGATCCTCGCTTTCGGCCAGGACCTGCCGATCGCCCACGGCGGTGAGGTCTCGCCCGCCCTCGACTACCTGCTCGGTGGCGGCCGGATGACCGGCTGGATCCTGCGACCGGGGCAGCCCGGCGTGGTGGCGGTGGTCGAGGAGGGCAGCACCATGGGCCAGGGGCATCCCGACCAGTGGCTCGGCTACCTCTCGCAGTGCGGCGTCGCGACCGAGGGCGACCGGCTCGTGGGGGGACTACCGCTCGCGACGAAGCTCGTGGTCGGCGGCCGCGCGTACACCCTCGCCGACCTCTTCGCCCAGGCGCGGCACGACATCCGGCCGGGCCAGGAGTGTTCCTGGACGCTGATGGCCCTGGCCGCCTACCTCCCGCCCGATGCCACCTGGGAGGCGGGCGACGGCCGCCGCTGGACCACCGAGGACGTCGTCCGCATGGAGGCCGAGAGCGACATCTTCAGCGCGGCCTGCGGCGGCACCCACCGGCTCTACGGCCTCGCCGCCGCCGTCAAGGCCTATCGCGCGGTTCATCCCGCGGGCCCGCCTGCCGGCAGCGGCTGGGCGGCGGCCGAGGAGGTGCTCGCCGACTGTATCGATCGGGCCCGCCGCTTCCAGCAGCCCGACGGCAGCTTCTCGGTGCACTTCTTCGAGCGGCCCGCCGCCTCGCCCGACGTGTTCGCCACGCTCGGCGCCACCGGCCACGTGTTCGAGGTGCTGGCGCTCGTGCTCGACGACGAGAGCCTCGCCGAGCCGTGGGTGACGCGGGCCGCCGAGCGGCTCGTGACGCTGCTCGAGCGGACGGCCGACCTCGACGTGGAGTGCGGAGCCCTCTACCACGCCGCGCACGGCCTCGCGCTCTACCGCCACCGGATCTGCTCACCGGCGGCGGACGGCGCCGAGCGCTGACCGCACCGCATCCACGAGCACGGCCACGTCGCCCTGCCAGTCGATCGTGATCGCGGTCTGGGCCACCATGTCCTTGAATTGGGCCTGGCCCGCGGCGAACTCGTCGCCGCCGATCACCAGGGCGGCCGGGAACCCGCGCTTGTCGGCGAGCTTGAGCTGCTGGCCGAGCTTCCGGGGCTCGGGAAAGAACTCCACGGCCACGCCCGCCCGCCGCAGGGCGGCGGCGATCGCGAGGTAGTCGGCCAGGCGGGATGGGTCGAAGTGGGCGAGGAACAGGTCGGCCGGCGTCTCGGGCCCGGCCGCGAGGCCCAGTTCCTCGAGGCCCGCGAGCAGCCGGTCGATGCCAAGCGACGCCCCCACGCCCGGCAGCGGCTGCTTCGTGTACAGGCCGGCGAGGTCGTCGTAGCGACCGCCCGAGCAGATGCTACCGAGCGACGGCAGGTCGTCGAGGAAGCTCTCGAGCACGATGCCCGTGTAGTAGTCGAGCCCGCGGGCGATGCCGGGATCGATCACGACGCGGCCGGCCGGCACCCCGGCCGCGGCGGCGCCGGCGATCAGGTCCCGCAGGGCCGCGACGCCCGCCGCCCCCGCCCCAGCGTCGCCGGCGAGTTCCCCGAGCCGCGCGAGCACCGCGTCGGCCGAGCCCGTGAGCGTCGCCATCTCGAGCAGGGCGGTCACGGCCGTGTCGGCCACGCCCTGCGCGGCCAACTCGGCGGCCACGGCCTCGCGGCTCGCCTTGCCCAGCTTGTCGAGGCTGCGGAGCACGCCGGTCGATTTCTCGGCCAGGCCGAGCCGCCCGAGCACGCCGCCGAGCACGCGGCGGTCGTTGACCCGGATCGTGAACCGCTCGATGCCGATCGCGGCCAGGAGGTCGTGCACGACGAGCACCATCTCCAGGTCGGCCACGGGGCTCGTGGTGCCGATCGTGTCGAAGTCGCACTGCATGAACTCGCGATACCGGCCCCGCTGCGTGTTCTCGCCCCGCCAGACGGTTGCCATGTGGTACCGCTTGAAGGGCAGGCCCAGCTCGTGGACGTGCTGGGCCGCGAACCGGGCGAAGGGCACGGTGAGGTCGAACCGCATCCCCACCTCGCGGCCGCCGTGATCCGTGAACCGGTAGAGCTGCTTGTCGGTCTCCTCGCTCCCCTTGCCGGTCAGGATCTCGAGATACTCGAGCGCCGGCGTGTCGATGGGCGCGAAGCCGTAGGACCGGTAGACCCGCCGGGCCACGTCGAGCACCCGCTCCCGGGCCAGGGCCTGTGCCGGCAGGTGGTCGCGGAAGCCCTTGAGCGTGCGTGGCTGGATCATCAAAGGATCTGCAGGAGCGGCGGCTTGGGCCCGCGGATCGACTGCTTGCGGTTCTTCTTCTTGCGGCCGTCGCCGATCGCCTGGCCGCCGGGGCCGAGCACGGCGTCCATGTATTCGACCACCTGCTCGGGCGTCTCGAAGTATTGGTCGTAGACCCAGTCGTCCTCGTACTCGCAGTCGTCGGTGGTGTATTCCCGGCAGATCTGCGGGCGGGTTTCGTAGATCCCGCAGCGGTGGTCGTCCTGGAGGTGCTTGCAGACGGTGTGGACGCAGACGTACCACTCCCCTTCCTCGGTGAACACCGTGGCGTGCTCGTGGAGCAGGAACCAGCGGATGTACTCGAACTCCTCGCGGGTGGTGGGCGTCTCGAGCGGCAGGGCGAAGTAGCGGCAGCACTTGGCGGTGCAGAACTCGCAGAGCACCTTGTCCTTGGGCACGGTGTCGCGCTTGGGCTTGGCGGCGAGCACCGGCAGCGGGATGTCGGCAAGCGGCATGGTGAAAAACTCCGGGGCGCGGCGGGGTGGGCCGCACCGTGGGCCGTCAATATAGCGGCCGCGGGGAGCGTTATACTGCCGGGCCGACGAAGGGAGTCTGGCCGATGCCGAAGCGGTGGCATGTTCGCCCTCACGATGCGGCGGCGGTGGCGGCCCTCGAGCGCTCGGCCGGCGTGTCGAGCATCGTGGCGGCGCTCCTCGTCGCCCGCGGCGTCGGCGATCCGGCCGCCGTGAAGCGCTTTCTCGCGGGCGGGCTCACCGACCTGCGCGATCCCGAGACGCTGCCCGGCGTGCCCGAGGCGGCCGACCGGATCCTGGCGGCCGTGCGGGCCGGGAGGCAGATCGTCGTCTACGGCGACTACGACGCCGACGGCATGACGGCCACCGCGATCCTCGTGGGCTGCCTCGAAGCCCTCGACGCCAAGCCCCGCTGGTACGTGCCCAACCGGTTCGAGGAGGGCTACGGACTCAACAGCGAGGCGCTCGAGCGGCTGGCCGCCGACGGGGCGAGCCTCGTGGTCACGGTCGACTGCGGGATCGCGAGCGTGGCCGAGGCGGCGCGGGCCCGCGCGCTCGGCCTCGAGCTCATCGTCACCGACCACCACTCGTTCGGCGACACGCTGCCCGCGGCCGACGTGCTCGTGCATCCCCGCCTGCCCGGCACGTCCTATCCCTTCGGCGAGCTCTGCGGCGCGGGCGTGGCCTTCAAGCTCGCCTGGGCGATCGCCACGCGGGCGGCCGGCTCCAAGCAGGTGACGCCCCGCCTCCGCGAGATGCTGCTGCGGAGCGTCGGCCTGGCCACGCTCGGCACCGTGGCCGACGTCGTGCCGCTGCTCGACGAGAACCGGATCATCGTCCGGCGCGGCCTCGAGTGCCTCCGGGCCCGAGGCGGCCCGGGGCTCGCCAAACTGCTCGAGCTGGCAAGCCTCACCGAGAAGTCGGCCCTGGAGGCCGAGGACGTCGCCTTCCGGCTGGCCCCGCGGCTGAACGCCGCCGGCCGTTTCGGCGAGGCTGCCAAGGGCATCGAGTTGTTGACCACCGCCGACGCGGCCCGGGCCGAGAGCCTCGCCTCGTACATCCACGAGCTCAATGC
>JBJTAA010000051.1:0-12108 GCA_046090525.1 Planctomycetota bacterium | reverse complement strand
AGCGGCCCCGTCATCTCCGCCGGCACGACCCACTGATCGTACTGTTCCGGCGTCACGAGGCCGAGGGCCACCGCGGCCGCCTTGAGGCTCGTCCCCTCGACGTGGGCCTTCTTGGCGATCTTGGCGGCGTTCTCGTAGCCGATATGGGTGTTGAGGGCCGTCACGAGCATCAGTGAGTCGTCGAGGTGGTGCTTGATCCGGGCCAGATTGGGCTCGATCCCCTCGGCGCAGTGGATCCGCATCGAGTCGCAGGCGTCAGCCATGAGTTCGGCGCTCTCGAGCACGTTGTGCACCATCAGCGGCTTGAAGACGTTGAGTTGAAAGTGGCCCTGCGAGCCGGCGAAGGCCACGGCGGCGTCGTTGCCGAACACCTGCACGCAAGCCATCGTCATCGCCTCGCACTGCGTGGGATTCACCTTGCCCGGCATGATCGAGCTGCCCGGCTCGTTCTCGGGGATCGTGATCTCGCCGATCCCGCACCGCGGCCCCGAGGCCAGCCAGCGGATGTCGTTGGCGATCTTGAACAGCGCCATCGCCAGCCCGCGCTCCGCCGCGCTCACCTCTACCATCGCGTCGTGGGCCGAGAGGGCCGCGAACTTGTTCGGGGCCGACACGAAGGGGTGGCCCGTCTCCGCGGCGATGAAGCCGGCCGCCACGCCGCCGAACCGCGGATGGGCGTTGAGGCCCGTACCCACGGCGGTGCCGCCGATCGCGAGCTCATAGAGCCCCACGAGCGCCCGTTCGACCGACGCGATCCGGTCGTCGAGTTGGGCCCGCCAGGCGGAGATCTCCTGGCCGAGGGTGATCGGCGTGGCGTCCTGAAGATGGGTGCGGCCGATCTTGACGATCCCGCCGTACTGCTTCTCCAGCCTCGCGAACACGTCCCGCAGGGCCCCGACGGCCGGCAGCAATCGGTCGTGGAGCAGCTCCACGGCCGCTATGTGCATGGCCGTGGGGAAGGTGTCGTTCGACGACTGGCCGCGGTTGACGTCGTCGTTGGGATGGACGGGCTGCTTCGAGCCCAGTACGCCGCCGGCCAGCTCGATGGCCCGGTTCGAGATCACCTCGTTGGCGTTCATGTTCGACTGGGTGCCGCTGCCGGTCTGAAAGACGACGAGCGGAAAGTGGTCGTCGAGCTTTCCCGCGATCACCTCGTCGGCCGCGGCCACGATCAGCTTGACCTTGTCGGCCGGCAGTTGGCCGAGCTCACCGTTCGCGAGCGCCGCGGCCCTCTTCAGGATCCCCAGCGAGCGGATCACGGCCCGCCCCCAGCGGAAGCGGTCGACCCCGATCTTGAAGTTGTCGCGCGAACGTTCCGTCTGGGCGCCCCAGTAGCGATCGGCGGGGACCTCCACCTTCCCCATGCTGTCGGACTCGGTGCGGAAGGCGCGAACGTCGGCGGCGGTCATCGGCGGATCGGCTCCGGAGGCTGACGGCTGGAGAAAGCCGGCAGTGTAGCAGCGGTCACCGGGCCGGCGGGGTGGTGGAGAGGTCGAACGACAGGTCGTTCGGCCCCTCGGCCGTGATCTTGGCCGTGATCGTGCTGTAGGCGCCGAGGTGGTCGGGCAGCGTGTTGGTTGGGAACCTGGCTGTCAACGGTCAAAAAAAGGCTCACACCCCGGCAAAACCGCCGCAGGCGGGGATGATGGCCCTCAGATCACGCGAGGGGGTTTTTCCACGACAACCCGGGAAACCGGGCGAAGTCGCCATCGGTCAAGCAGAGCACGCAGCCGTGCTCGATGGCGAGCGCTGCGAGATGGGCATCCGGCACCAGATTCGCCGTTGCTTGCCCGGTTGCGAGCAGTTGGGCGAACACCTCGAGGTGGCGGCCGGTCGCGTGAATGACTCGCACGCACGGCTGCTCGAGCCAGCTCTGCACCCGCTCCACCGCCTCGCCGATCGTCAGCGGCCGCTGATAGACCCGGGGATTCGTGCCGATCCGGACGAAGGCGGTGAGGACGGTCCAGCAGAGGCAGACCGGATCGTCACCGGAGAGCCGCTCGTCCCACCAGCTGCGAGCCCTGGCGTGCAGAGCCGCCTGCGAATCCTCGGCATAGAGCAGCAGATTGGCATCGACCAGGATCATGCTCAGCCCCGTGCTTCGCCGTCGAGCAGCGACAGCAGCTCCTGAATGTTGTCGATCTGCAGGCCGGGCCTGAGGGCGAGCGGTCGTGGCTGTGTGACATATGGCTTCCGCAACGCCGGCTCCTCCAGGATCCGCAAGCCCTGCCGCAGCGCCTCGTTGACGATCGCGCGGAAGGGCTTCTTTGTGCGCTCCGCCAGAGATCTGGCTTCATCGAGTACGTCGTCGTCGATCGAGAGTGTAGTTCTCATGAAAGCATCGTAGCACCGTGCACAATGATGTCAACGCATCACCTGATGCTGCCGGACTGTTCGCAAACAGTTCCCGTGGCCCTTCGGACCTTACCGACGCAGCGGGCCAAGGTCGGTCGTGGCCGGCTTCACGGCCGTGGGCGACGGCGTGGCGGCGCGGGCCGGCGCGGTCGCCGTCGGATCGGCCAGGGCGATCCCCAGCCACCCATCGGTGGCCACTGCCTGGACGGCCCGCATCGCCGCGAGCTTCGGGTTCTCCGTGACCTTCGCCGGCACGATCGGGATCAGCCGCTCCTTGGCGAAGATCTTGCCGAAGATCGTCCGCAGGGCGATTTCCATCCGCCCCTCGTGGTCGGGCCCACCGATCCGCACCGGCCCCTCGCGCTCGAGATAGACCTGCGGCCCGGCCACCACCGGCTTGTAGGCGACCCGGGCGACCAGGTCGTACCAGTTGCGGCGGCCGCTCTCGATCGCATCGAGGGCCACGCGCACGTGCACGAGGCCGTCGCGGCACTCCACCCGCAAGGGCTCGCCGCCGGCGAAGGTCACGGCCACGCCATCGGGCAGATCGTCGGGCAGGCGCGGCTCGATGCCGAGTCGCTCGCACACCAGGCGGGCGAGAGCGGGCAGTTCGAACCGCTGGCCGGCGAGGCCGAACCGGCCGAGGGCGTTGTTGGCCACCGTCTCGTGCAGCTGCATGCTCACGAGCGCGTCGCCCGGAGCCCGCGGCCGGGGCGTGTGGGCGGCCAGCTGGTTGTCGGCGGCCAGCCGCAGCCGCAGGCTGGCCACGTCGGCGGTCGTCTCCAGCGCCACCGGCGTCGGCTCGAGGCCGAGGTTCACCAGCGGCTGCCAGAGCCGCTCGCGGATCCGCTCGGCCATCTCCTCGAGCTTGGGGCCCGCCTGCTGGTCCACCTCGCGGCAGGCCCGGCCCACGATCTTGCCGCTCGCCTCGCGGTTGGCTTCGGCCTTGGCCTCGTCGTGCTGGCTGCGGGCGATCGAGCGGACGAGCGACCCCATGATCGGCACGGAGTCGAAGCTGGTCTCGATGTCGGCCAGTTGCGCCCGGCTGCGGGCGGTGCCGCGGGCCTGCCCGAGCGCGAGCCCCGTGGTCGTGAGATGCACCGGCTTGGCGACCGTGAACGTGGATTGGCTCGTCGAGTGCACCGTCACCGGGCCCGATTCCGTCACCGAGCGAGCCGCGATCTGGCCGCTCACGATCAGCTCCATGCGGATCTCGCCCACGTGCGGCACGAACCGCACGCTCGCCGTCTGCTCCACCGTGCGACGACCGCGCACCGGCCGGCCGAGGATGAAGTCCTGGAAGCCGCCGCTGTTGACCGTCGATTCGGGCAGCATCCGCTCGACGAAGGACCGATGGACGGCGATCCGCACGTTGGCGGCGTGGTAGTGATCGAAGACCGCGCGGACGAGTTCCGCAGCGGCCGGCGACGGCGTGGCGGCCGCGCCCGCGAGCGCAGCCTTCACGGCCGCGGCATCGAGCGGCTCTCCGCCGGCCTCGTACCGCTCGATGACGGCCAGCAGCCGGCCGATCTCCGCGTCGGCGGGATTGACGCCGAGCATCACCGCCACGTCGCGGGCGGTGGCGGTCGAGCCGAGCCGGCTGCGTTCGGCCGAGCACCAGGCGGCCGCTGCCCGCCACACCGCCACGCGGCGGGCCACGGCAAGGGCGGCGCGCCGGGTCTGGCTGGCCGTCTGCGGAGACGCGCAGCTGTCGGCGGCGACCATCCCGGCGGCGACCGCTTCACCGAGCGCGAGCAGCGGGCCGGCCGCGGCGGGATCGGCAGGACCGAGCGTTTGGAGCGTCGCTTCGAGCGTGGCGAGCGTCTGCTCCGCCCACGCGGATTCCGGGCCGGTGGCGGACGAGGCCAGCGGCTCGAGCTGGTCGAGCAGGCTGCCGGGCGTGGGCCAGCCGCCGCTGTCGCTCGTCGGTGCGTCGCTCCCGTGGCCTTCCGGAGCAGCGGTGAGCGCGCGGGCGAGCCGCCCCTCCCCCCGCAGGCGGCCGCGAAGTCGCTCGGCGACGCCGAGCGTGGGCCGCGACTCGAACCGCCGATCGGCGAATCGCTCGCGCAGTCGCGGCGGACCCGCCGGCCGCGCCGTCGGCGTCTCGGCCGGGGGATCGACCCAGTTGACGCTCTCCGGGTCCGTCCAGGGGGCGTCGGGGAGCGGCGCCGCCGGAGCGGGAGGCGGCAGTGCCTCTGCCGCCATGACCGGAACGCACCAGGACGCCGCCCCGAGAACTGCGGCGATGATTGGCCGCCGGCCGGTGGTTCGGCGTGTGCTCACCATCGATCCCGCCTGCCTGGCCCACGGGATCCGGCTCACCGCGATCCCCCGTGCCGCTGGATCGACAGTCACGACCCGGAGAATCGATTCGCACGCCGCTGGCCCGCAGGGTTTTCCTCGGGCTCGGTCCGGCGACGCGGAACTCCGGCGCTCGAAGGCCCCCAGGCTGCCCGGCTTGCCCGGGCGGGCCACGACCGGCCGGCGGGCGACGCGGGGCCGCGCCGCGCCGAGGAATCAGGGCGACTGGGCGAGGCGGGGTGCCTCGACAAGCGCGGTCCAGGCGTCGATCAGGGTCGGCAGGTGGGCGTTGCGGTCGATGGCGTCGCGGGCGTCGAGCGTGATCTCAAGCGCGCGTGCCGCCTCGTCCGCCGTGGCCGACCAGCCCGACACGGCCCGGGCGACGGCCGGATCCGCGGGGAGCGCGCCGGTCGCGGCATGCCGCACGGCGGCCCGCTGCAGATCGATCGCCGCATCGAGGATCGCGGCGAGCCGGGCCCGACGCGGCGGCGCCTCCTTGCCGGCCGCCTCCACCACCGCACCGAGCTCGCGGGAGAGTTCGACGCCCCGCAGCGGCCGGCGCCCGAGCAGTTCGAGTAGCCGGCCGCGGAAGGCGCCCAGTTCCGGATCGAGCAGCAGCAACGCCCGGTCGAGGCTGCCGCCGGCCGCTGCCGCTGCCGCCGCCACCGCCGTCGCGTCCGTCTCGTCACCGCGCCCTGCGAGTTCGGCCGTGACGAGCCGCCGCACCGTCTCGTCGGCGAGCGGCCGGAACCGCACCACCTGGCAGCGCGAGCGGATCGTGGGGAGCTGTCGCTCGAGGCCCGTGCCGACGAGGATGATGACCGCTCCGGGCGGAGGTTCCTCGAGCGTCTTGAGCAGGCAGTTGGCGGCCTCGTCGGCGAGGTGATCGGCGTCGAGCACGATCGCCACCTTGCGGCCGCCGAGTGCCGGCTTGAGCAGGATTCGCCAGCAGAGCCCGTCCCGCATCCGGTGCTCGGCGTCGCCCACGAACGACTCCAGCGGGATCGTGGCCCGGTCCTCGGGCTTGGCCACGATGTCGATGTCCGGATGACTGCCGGCCGCGGCCTGCACGCACGAGGCACACGCGCCGCAGGCGACGAGCCCCGGCCGCGGCGCGAGGCAGGTGAGCGACCTGGCGAGGTTCCGCGCGAAGGCGCCCTTGCCGACGCCCGGCGGGCCCATGAAGAGGTAGGAGCCGGCGATCCGGCCACGGGCTTCCGCCGCGGCGAAGGCCGCCGCCACCGCGTCGTGCCCCTCGATGCCCTGCCAGGCCATGGGATCGCCCTCGAACTACGCCAGTTCCGGAAACCGCTCGGCGACGACGCGGCGGATGGCGTCGGTCACCGCTTCGGGCGTCCCGGCCGCGTCGATCACGCGGATCGCGTCGGGGTTGGCGGCGGCCTCACGGAGGTAGCCGGCCCGGAGTCGTGCGCGGTAGCCATCGCCCCGGTTCTCGAGCTTGTCGAGCGGACGGTCGAGGCGGCGGGCGGCCGTGGCGAGATCGACGTCGAGCACGAGCACGAGGTCGGGCAGGCGTCCGCCGGTGGCCACCCGACCGACCCCGCGGATGACCTCGGGGTCGAGGCCGCCGGCATGCCCCTGATAGACCACGTTCGAGAGGAGGTAGCGGTCGGAGACCACCCACTCGCCCCGGGCCAGGGCCGGCTCGATCACCTCGGCGACGAGCTGGGCCCGGGCGGCCATGTAGAGCAGCATCTCGGCCGTGGCGGAGAGGTGGAGGTCGTGGCGATCGAGGAGGATCGCCCGGATCGCGTCACCGGCGGGCGTGGCGCCGGGGTCGCGGCAGACGGTCACGCGCCGGCCGCTGCGGGTGAGCCAGTCGACGAGCGGCCCGACCTGCGACGACTTGCCGGCCCCGTCCATGCCGTCGAGCACGATGAATCGCGCGTGGGTCATGCCGACTGCCGCCTCCCGTGGTCGCGGCGGCCGGCCGCGGGCTCGGTCCCACCGCCGAGCAGCGTGACCACGAGTGCGGTGGTCGGGGGACGACGCATGGCGGGCTCCATAGAGGAGGACGGGAGAGGAGGACGGGTTCTCGGTGACGCGTCAGCATATGCGATCACGAAACGTGGCGGCGGGAGCGCATCCCGCCGAAACCGGGCTGGAACATGGCTGGTTCTCACCGTCGGTGTGCGCGGTGGACGCATTCCGCGGGTCACAGACCCGCGGCCACTTCTCGGCCGACGACGTTGTCCGGTGCCCGGCGACTGGCGGGGCGAGCCGGTGCCGCGGGCGGCCGCACGCATCCACTTACCGTGTCAGCAGCTTCTGGATGCCGAGCGGGTCGGCCGGATCGAGCGGCGCGATGCGGCGGCAGATTTCGGTCGCGGTCTGCCGGCGCTTCGTGGCCAAGAGGCAGTGAACGAGCCCCTTGGCCGCCTCGAAGAACGGCCGGTTGCCCGGCAGGGCGTGGGGCAGTGGCCGCGGGTTGCCCGCCGCCTCGAGCGCCCGCAGGCAGAGCTCGTAGGCACGGCCGAAGTGGCCGCGGGCGAGTTTTGCATCGCCGTCCTCGAGCGCGATCAGGCCGAGCTGCACGTGGGCCTCGAGGAAGTCGGGGCACTCCGACAAGAGCCAGACGAGTTCGTCGCGGGCGATTTCGGTCTCGCCCTCACGGATCATCGCCTCCACCTCCTCGACATCCTCGCGGCGGCGCCGCGCGCAGCGAGGCTGCACGATCTCCCACGCGCTGCCGCCGGGGCCGTCGCGGCGGGCGAGCGTGATCGGGTCGGCGCTGGAGGGCTTGCTCTTGTGGCGGCGGGAGCGGTCGGCTGTCATGGGGGACCGGAGGACTGGGGGGCCAGCAGCCAGGAATCAGCAGACTACACTCCGCCGCCAGGGCCGTCCGAGATGGCAGGCGTCGTCTCCCTTGCTCGCGCAAGGGGGCTTTTATGCGCACAGGGGCTTTTATGATGGCGGTTTTTTGCCGCACCGCACGGTTGACGGGAACCGTTCCCTCGCCGTCGGCACATGTTTTTTAGGAGCCCGTCCTTGAAGCCGCCTCGCCGTCGGTCGGGAGCGGTGGCAGCGGCCCCGGTGCCGGGACCGGCCGTGGCGGCGGTGCTCGTGGCCTGGTATCGCCGGCATCGCCGCGACCTGCCCTGGCGGAAGAGCCGCGACCCCTACCGCGTCTGGGTGAGCGAGATCATGCTCCAGCAGACGCAGGTGGACCGCGTCCGGGACTACTTCACGCGGTTCATGAACCGGTTTCCCGACGTGGCGACGCTCGCCCGCGCGGCGGAGCGCGACGTGCTCAAGCTTTGGGAAGGCCTCGGCTATTACCGGCGAGCCCGGCAGCTGCACGCGGCGGCGAAGCGGATCGTGGCCGAGCACGGCGGGCGGTTTCCGCGGACGGCGGCCGAGTTCCGCGGGCTGCCCGGCATCGGTCGGTACACGGCCGGCGCGATCGCCTCGATCGCCTTCGGCGAACGCGAGCCGATCGTGGAGGCCAACAGCCGCCGGGTGCTCGCCCGCCTCGTCGGGCACGCCGGGCCGGTGGGTGGGGCGGGCGACGAGCCCATCTGGCGGATCGCGGCCGAACTCGTGCCGCAGCGCGACCCCGGTCTCTTCAACCAGGCGCTCATGGACCTCGGCGCGATGGTCTGCACGGTCGCGCGCCCCCTGTGCGAGCGTTGCCCGCTGGCGGAGGCATGTGTCGCCCGGGCGGCCGGCCGCGCCGAGGAGCTTCCGGTGCTGCCCGGGCAGCGGGCCGTGAAGCACGTGCGGGAGACGGCGCTCGTGCTCAAAGCCGGCGACCGCGTGGTGGTCGTGCGACGCGGCGCGGGCGAGTGGTGGGACGGGTTGTGGGACTTTCCCCGGGCGGCACGGGGCGAGGGCCGGGCGGCGGGCGATCGGCTGCTCGGCATGGTCACGTATTCGGTCACCCATCATCGCGTCACCTGCCGCGTCGTGGAGCGCAGGCCCGCCCGCCCGCCCGCCGCGACACGCGTTCGCCGGCTCGTCTCGGTCGCGGCGCTCACCCGGCTGGCCATGACCGCGCCCGGCCGGCGGATCGCCCGGCTGCTCCAGGCACGGCCGCAGGGCCGCTCGCGCTCGACACCGCGGAAGCCGCCGGCCCCGCGCTCGGACGCCGGGGGGTAGACTCCCGTCAGCCTCCGGAGACTCACCGATGCACCTCACGTTCATTCGCCAGGCCGCCTGCCTGGTTGCGTCCGCCGCGCTGCTCGCGATCCACGCTGCGCCGGCGGCCGCCGCCGACGCAACCGCGGCTGCCGCCGGTTCCGCCAAGCTCGCCTGGGATCTCGTGCGGGCCTCGGGCGCGGGCGACGCCATCGTCTCGCCGGTGAGCGTCTGGGAAGCGCTGGCGATGACGCATGCCGGGGCGCGGGGCGAGACGGCCGCCGAGATCGCGGCAGTGCTCGGGATGCCCGACGACCGCGAGCAGATCGCGGCCGCCGCAGCCGAGTTGCGCGAGGCTCTCGTCGCGGCGAAGGGGGAGAAAATCCAACTCGACGTCGCCAACCGGATCTGGGTGCAGCAGGGCAAGCAGCTCGAGCCGGGTTTCACCGGACTGCTCGAGGCGAAGTACGACGCACCAGCGGGCCTCGTGGACTTCGCAGGCAGCCCCGAGGATGCCCGGAGCCAGATCAATGCCTGGGTCGGCGAGCACACGGCCGAGAAGATCCCGGAGCTCTTGAAGTCGGGGTCGATCACGTCGCTGACGCGGCTCGTGCTCACCAACGCGATTTTCATGAAGGCGCCGTGGGCCAAGCCGTTCGAGAAGTCGGCCACGCGGCCCGAAGCCTTCATGCTCGCCGGGGGCGACAAGGCCGAGGTGCCGTTCATGCACGCGCGGGCGCAGCTGGTCGCGGGGAAGACCGGCGCCGGCGACACGGCCGTGACGGTCTGCGAGATCCCCTATGCCGGTGGGCAGCTCGCGATGGTGCTCGTCGTGCCGGCGAAGGCGGACGGCTTGGCTGCGGTGCTCGCCGGGCTCGAGGGAGGCTGGCGGACGCGGTGGCAGGAGGCGGGCGATCTGCGGTCGCGGGAGGTGATCCTCGCCCTGCCCAAGTGGACGGCCCGCAAGCCGCTCTCGCTCAACGCGGCGCTCGCGGCCCTCGGCATGAAGCAGGCCTTCGTGGCGGGCGCGGCGGACCTCTCGGGCATGGATGGCGGCCGGGACCTGTTCGTCTCCGAAGTCGTCCACGAGGGCTTCGTCGAGGTCTCCGAGGAAGGCACCGAGGCGGCCGCGGCGACGGGTGTCGCGGTGGCCGCCCGCAGCATGGCGGTCCGTCCGGAGGAGCCGCTCGAGGTGAAGGCCGACCGTCCCTTCGCGTGGGCCGTCGTGGAGCGGCACTCGGGCGCCGTGCTGTTCGCCGGCACGGTCACCGACCCGCGGTAGCGACCAACGAGGTCAGCGACGGGGCGTGGTAGGCTGCAAACCTGCCCCCCGAGGGATGGTAGGCTCTCCGGCGGCTTCTGGAGACACGTCCCATGCCCAGCGTGCTTCGCCTCGCGCTCGTCCTCGCCTGCGCCGCCGCGAGTGGGCAGGCCGCCGACCCCAAGCCGCTCGAGGTGCTGCTCGTGGCCGGTGGCTGCTGCCACGACTACGCCACCCAGACGAAACTCCTCGAGGCCGGCATCGAAGCGCGGGTGCGGGCGAACGTGACGGTGGCCTACAACCCCGACACCTCCACGAAGGCACGGTTCGCGGTCTACGAGCAGGACGGCTGGGCCGATGGCTACGACGTGATCGTGCATGACGAGTGCTCGGCCGACGTGACCGACGGGCCCTACGTCGAGCGGATCCTGGCGGCCCATCGCGCCGGCAAGCCGGCGGTGAACATCCACTGCGCGATGCACTCCTACCGCTGGGGCGACTTCCGCACGCCCGTCGAGGCCGGGGCCGACAACGCCGGCTGGTACGAAATGATCGGGCTGCAGTCGACGGGCCACGGCCCGCAGCGGCCGATCGCGATCGCCTATCGAGACCATCCGATCACGCAGGGGCTCGCCGCTTGGACGACGATCAACGAGGAGCTCTACAACAACGTCCAGGTGATGCCGTCGGCGAAGCCGCTGGCGATCGGCGTGCAGGCGCTGCCCGCCCCCAAGGACAAGCCCGACGCGGCGCCGGGCGCGGCCCGGGCCGTAGTCGCCTGGACGAACGAGTACGGGCCGAACAAGACGCGGATCTTCAGCACCTCGCTCGGTCACAACAACGACACGGTCGGCGATGATCGGTATCTGGATCTGGTCTGCCGCGGCCTGCTGTGGGCGGCCGGCAGACTCGCCGCCGACGGCACCCCCAACGCGGGCTATGCAGGCGAGCCAGCGGCGGCCCAGAGTCGCTGATCCCTGCCCCGGGACGCATTCGGCCGCTCGTTGACGGCCCCTCGTGGCGAACGTAGATTCGCCACGGTTTTCGCAAGGATTTTCCCGCCCCTCCCGGCGGGCCTTCTCCTCCGTTGAAAGGTTTCAACCACGCCCATGGCCAGCACCACCCGCAAGAAGTCTCCCGCCCGGAAGTCCGCCACCAAGGATTCGCCGGGGTCCAAGGGAGGGCGGATGATCTATTCCTTCGGCGAGAAGAAGTGCGACGGCGACGGCACCATGAAGGCCCTGCTCGGCGGGAAGGGGGCCAACCTCGCGCAGATGACCAAGATCGGCCTGCCGGTGCCCCCCGGTTTCACGATCACGACCGCCGTCTGCATCGACTACTACAAGCACGGCAAGAAGTTTCCCAAGGGACTCGAGGAGGCGGTGCACGCCGCCATGAAGCTCGTCGAGAAGGAGACGGGCAAGAAGTTCGGCGACCCGAAGAACTCGCTGCTCGTGAGCGTGCGTTCCGGGGCCCGCGACAGCATGCCGGGGATGATGGATACGATCCTGAACCTCGGCCTCAACGACGAGACCGTGAAGGGGCTGGCGGAGGCCACCGGCAACCCCCGGTTCGCCTATGACTCCTACCGCCGCTTCATCCAGATGTATGGCGACGTGGTGATGGGGGTGCAGAAGCGGCACGAGCACGAGCACGAGCCGTTCGAGGAGGTGATGGAGGGCCTCAAGCACCAGCTCGGGATCCACAACGACACCGACCTCACCGAGTCGCACCTGCGTGAACTGATCTCCCGCTACCTGCGGCTGATCAGGGAGCGGACGGGCAAGAGCTTCCCGCAGGATCCCTTCGAGCAGCTGATGGGGGCCGTGGGGGCCGTGTTCGGCAGCTGGATGAACGAGCGGGCCATCCTCTACCGCCGGAAGTACAAGATTCCGGACGAGTGGGGCACGGCGGTCAACGTGCAGAGCATGGTGTTCGGCAACATGGGTGACGACTGCGCCACGGGCGTGGCCTTCACCCGCGACCCGGCGACGGGCGAGGACGTCTTCTACGGCGAGTATCTCGTCAACGCCCAGGGCGAGGACGTCGTGGCCGGCGTGCGGACGCCGCTGCCGGTCGCCGAGATGAAGCAC
>JBJTAA010000050.1:0-2970 GCA_046090525.1 Planctomycetota bacterium | reverse complement strand
GGCACGGGCTCCACGACGTGGACGAGAATCCCGGCCCGCTCGACGTGCCTGAGAAACTCATGGCCGAGCCCCACGCCGGCATGGGCCCCCTCGATCAGCCCGGGCAGGTCGGCCAGCACGAAACTGCGGTCGAGCGAGATCGACACGATCCCCAGGATCGGCGTCTTCGTGGTGAAGGGATAGTCGGCGATCTCCGGCCGGGCACGGGAGAGTCGGGAGAGGAGCGTGCTCTTGCCGGCGTTCGGCTTGCCCACGAGCCCGACGTCGGCGATCACCTTGAGTTCCAGCAGCAGCAGCCGGTGCTCGCCCGGCTCACCGGGCGTGGTCTCGCGCGGGGCGCGGTTGGTGGACGATTTGAAATGGGCGTTGCCGCGGCCTCCGGCGCCGCCCCGCGCCGCCACGATCTCGTCGCCCGGCCGGGCCAGATCCTTGAGCACGAGCGCCGTGGCCTCGTCGACCACGATCGTCCCGGGGGGCACGAGCACGACGAGATCTCCGCCCCGGGCGCCTTGGCAGTTGGCCGGCCCACCGGCGGTGCCGTTCTCCGCCCGCCACTGACGCCGGTGGGCGAGCGCCGCGAGCGAGTCGACGCCCGACTCAGCGCGGAGGATCACGCTCCCGCCATCGCCGCCGTCACCGCCGTCGGGGCCGCCACGCGGCACATACTTCTCACGCCGGAAGCTGCAGATGCCCCGGCCGCCATGGCCCGCCGACACCTCGATCTGAACGCGGTCGACGAACACGGTGGCGATCCAGCGGCCGGCGGCGGACTCAGGCCGACGCGGCCGCCACCACGTTCACCCGCTTGCCGTCACGGTCGAAGAGCACCGTGCCGTCGGTCAGCGCGAAGAGCGTGTAGTCGGAACCCATGCCGACGTTCTTGCCGGCGTGGAACTTCGTGCCGACCTGACGGACGAGAATGTTGCCGGCCCGCACCGCCTGGCCGCCGAACTTCTTGACGCCACGCCGCTGGGCGTTGGAGTCGCGGCCGTTGCGGCTCGAACCCTGACCTTTCTTGTGTGCCATTGCCTGGAATCCTGCGGGGCGGACTTCCGGGGCCTTCGCCCGGGCCCTGGAGGTTACTCCGGATTTTCGTATCGGTAAACCCAGGCGTAGTCAATGCCCTCGTGCTCCGCCACAGCCTCCTGGAAAAGCTCGGGGCCGCGGGGGCCGAACAGGGCGGCGAGCAGCGTCTCCCGCCGGTCCGGTTCGGCATCGCCGATGGCGGTCGCCACGGCCTCGAAGGCCCCCCGGGCGTCGAGCTTGGCCATGGCGGCCGGGTCGGCGCTCGTCGCATCGAGGGTCGCGAGGACGCGGGCGTTGACCACGCTTCGGCGCAGCCAGTCGAGGCGGGCCGCGGCGGGGCCGAAGATCGCGGCCGCCCGGGTCATGCGGGTGGCCGCATCCGGGGCGGCGTCGAGTTCGAGCGCGATCGTGGCGAGTCCATCGAGCGGCTTCTCCCGGAGCGACTCCGGCGCCAGGCCGATGCGTTCGAGCGCCTCCCGTCGGGCGACCTCGCGTTCGGCATCGACGTCGCCCGTGGCGGCGGCCGCCAGCTCCTTGATCGCTTCCACGCCGACGTCGCCGAAGAGATCACCGGCCGCCGCGGCCCGCTGCTGCCGGTCGTCGATGGCC
The DNA here is from genome assembly GCA_046090525.1 of Planctomycetota bacterium. Taxonomy (GTDB): domain Bacteria; phylum Planctomycetota; class Planctomycetia; order Pirellulales; family UBA1268; genus QWPN01. The sequence goes on along the minus strand of JBJTAA010000050.1, from coordinate 1,335 downwards.
GCGAGCTTGGCGAACACGGTCGCCAGCGGCTTGAGGCTCGTGGCCGGCCCCTCGCCGGCCGGCTCCGCGAGGCCGGCGTCGTCCCAGGCCAGCCCGAGTCGCTCGAGACCGAACGCGGGCCGCGCCTTCGCGTAGCCGGGCCAGCCGAGCGCCCCGAGCACGCGGCCACCGAGCGCCATCCGCTCGAACATCCCGCGATAGCCGATGCTCACCGGCTTGTCGCCGTTGCCGTCGCCCGGCTGCCAGAAGTCGAGCCGCAGGCTCTCGAGCGTCTGCTCCGTGTGCCGGCCCGGCGGGTCGTCCGGCCCGATCGTGGCCCCCGGCCTTTTCCGCCACTCGATGGCGTTGGTGAGCCCCCGGACGTAGATCGAGAAGTAATCGATCCGCGGATCGACCGCCTCCCAGATGGCCACGCCCCAGCGCTCCTCGCCGGGCTGCAGGTCGGAGGCAGCCATGGCCGCGCTGTCGAGCAGCGGCCGGGCCGGATCCTCGCGGCGCCGGATGGCCTCCATCGCCGACGGCACGAGCCGGTCGAGGTAGGCCCGATACGACGCGAGCCCCTCCTCCTCGGAGAGCGGCTCGCGGCTCTCGAGCACGAAGTGCGGCAAAAACCGCACTGGCCGCTCGAAGGGCTCCACCGTCCGGGCGGCCGGATCCGGCTTGCCGTCGGCGTCCTGGCCCACGAGCAAGCGGCGGCCACCCACGTTCTTGACGCGATAGACCAGGTACCAGACGGTGGCCCGCTGCATGCGATCCGCGGCCGCCGGGATGTCGACGTCGATCCGACGCGGAGGCTTGAAGGCGAACTCAAGGCACCAGATGTCGCGGGGATACTCGAGCCTCCGGGCGAGTTCCACGAAGGTCGTGTTCGACGCGGCCCGCTGCGGCGTCCACTCCAGGGCCTGTTGGCCCTCGGTGATCTCGAGGAGCGCGCCACGCCGCAGCGCGTCGTCCATCGCCTGATCCGCCGGGATGACCTTGAGAACCCCCGGGGCCAGTTCGCGAAAGCCCGCCGGGGGCGCGGCCGCGGCGAAGCGCGGCTCCGGCCCCGGCAGGGCCACGGCCCCGCAGGCGGATGCAAGCGGGCCGGAGTGTGTTGTCGGAAGCGGGTCCGGGCGAAGCCCAGTTTTCAGCCGCAAAGACACGCCACCCGTGTATTGTGCATCGATAAAATGCGTAATCAAGGAAATCTGGGCGGATTGGGATATTTGTTCGTTTCCTGCTTGATTTCGAGCCTTCGGGGTACATTCCAGGCCATGGGTGCGGCCATGCGGAAGCTGCCTGGGGTGCGTTGGAACGTGGGGCCCCAAGGCTTCCCGGTCGGCCGGGCTGCGG
>JBJTAA010000049.1:0-8990 GCA_046090525.1 Planctomycetota bacterium | reverse complement strand
TAGTCGGTCCGCGTCATCGGGTCGTACTTGTGGTCGTGGCACTGGGCGCAGGCCATCGTGAGGCCCAGCCAGGTGGTGCTCGTCGTGTCGACCCGGTCGAAGAGGTTGTTGAACCGCTGCTCCTCCGGGATCGCCCCCCCTTCGCCGTTCAGCAGATGGTTGCGGTTGAAGCCGCTGGCGATCTTCTGCTCGACGGTGGCGTTGGGCAGCAGGTCGCCGGCCAGTTGCTCGATGGAGAACTGGTCGAACGGCATGTCGGCGTTGAGGGCCTTCACCACCCAGTCGCGCCAGATCCATTGCCACGTGTCGCCGTCCTGCTGGAAGCCGTTGGAGTCGGCGTAGCGGGCGGCGTCGAGCCAGGGGAGCGCCATCCGCTCGCCGTAGTGCGGCGAGGCGAGCAGCCGGTCCACCAGCAGCTCGTAGGCGTCGGGGCGTGGGTCGGCGACGAAAGCGTCGACCTCCTCGGGCGTGGGCGGCAGGCCCACGAGGTCGGCGTGGAGGCGGCGGATCAGCGTTGCCCGGTCGGCCTCGGGCGCCGGCTCCAATGCGGCCGCCTCGATCTTCGCGAGCACGAACCGGTCGACGTCGTTCCGCACCCAGTCGGCCCGCCGCACCTCGGGCGGAACCGGACGCACCGGCGGCACGAACGCCCAATGCGGCTTGTAGTCCGCCCCCTCCTTGATCCAGCGGTCGAGCAGGGCCTTCTGCGCGTCGGAGAGCCGCCGATTGGAGTCGGGGGGCGGCATCTGCACGTCGGGGTCGGTGGAGTGGATCCGCTCGAGCACGGTGCTCGCGCCGGGCTCGCCGGGCACGATCGCCCCCGCGTCGATCGCCGCCTGCCGGTCGTCGAGCCGGAGGTCGGCCTCCCGCTTCTGGCCGTCCTGGCCATGGCAGTAGAAGCAGTTTTCCGACAGGATCGGCCGGATGTCACGGTTGAAGTCGAGGGCCGCGGGCTCCGCCACGGCTCCTGCGGCGGGCGCGAGCAGCACCGCGACGAGGGCACACCTCCGCGCGAGATCTCCTCCGGAGCAACCCATGGAACTCTTTCCTCGAGGGGTTACCCGCGTCGCCGTTCCCGGCGCGGTGGACCGGGATCGCGGACCAAAGGGTCGATCGGCGGGAATCAGCCACCGGAATGGTAGCTTCCAATCGCGGCCGCGGCAACTTCCCCGCCGCGGCTCACGGTTTGGCCGTGAGCGTCATCAGGTGGGCGAACAGGTCGGAGACCTCCTGCGGCGACATCGCCTCGAGCAGGCCTTCCGGCATGATCGAGATCCCCGTGAAGCCGGCCGTGTCGACATCCCGCGCCTCGATGCGGATGTCGGCCGTGTCGGGCTGCCGGATCACGATCGCGTCGGCATCCTGCGAGACGAAGAGCCCCTGCACGATCCGGCCGTCCTTGGTCACCACGCGGAAGTTGCGGTAGCCCCCTTCCATCGCGGCGTTCGGCGTGAGCACGTTGCGGAGGATCGCCTCGAGGCCGGTGATCCCGAGGCCGTCGAGCGCCGGGCCGATTCTTCCCCCCTGACCGCCCTGCTGATGGCAGGTGAGGCAGCGGGTCGCGAACAACTGCCGGCCCTTCTCCGGATCGCCCCCCACCTCGGCGAGCTGCCGGAACCGGGCGAACTTCTCCGCCCGCGCCGCGAGCTCGGCCGCCGTGACGAGCGCCGGGGCGTCGAGCGCCGGCTCCACGCGGGCATCACCCGCAAGCGGGCCCCACGCCGCGCCCCCGTGGAAGGAGACGAGGCTCGCCGGCCTGCCGGCATCGCCGTCGAAACTGCGGTCGAAGTCGGCCCGGATCTCGTCGGCCGTGCGGGCCACGTTCCAGACCCGCAGCTCGGCCACGCGGCCCAGGGTGCCCTGGCCCTCGCCCTGCGGGGAGCTCGCGCCCACGCGGAGGCCGAGATAGCCGCTCGTGTCCCGTGCGGCGCTCTCGGCGTCGAGCTCGCCGTCGATGTAGATCCTGAATCGTCCCTCGGCATCGCGGGTGACGGCGTAGTGGGTCCAGGTGTCGGGCGTGGTCGGCGACACGGCCGCGACGATGTCGTTGTGATCCCTGGTCCAGACGCGGAAGTGGCCGCCGTAGAAGTTCATGTCGAGGATGCCGGGGGCCGCCAGCAGGCTGTCGCGGTTGTCGATCGGGGCCTCGAGATTCACCCAGGCCTCCACCGTGAAGGGCCCTTCGAGCGACACCGTCGGGCCGGCTGCCGCGTCGTTCCCGGTCAGCCTCAGCACCTGGATGGCGTCGGCCGTGAGCCCGGCCCAGACCTGTTCCAGTTGGGGATTCCCCGGCAGGACGAGCCGCATGTCGGCGAGCACCCCGACCGGCAGCGCGGCGGCGTCGAGGTCGCCCGCCTCGAGCGCGGCCAGGATCGCCTCCGCCCCCTCGCGGTGCCGGGCCAGGCCGGCCACCACCGCCGGCCGCTCGGCGAAGGCCAGGACGTCCCAGGCGGCGACGAGCGCCGCGCACGTGCCGGGATCACGCGACGCGGCGCAGGCCGCGAGCGCGTCGGAGCGGAGCCCGGAATCGGCCGCGGTGGCCGACAGGAGCGTCCGCATGGTGTCGACGCTCGTCGCCTGCATCTCCCGCAGGCAGCGGAGCGCCGCCCGCCGCCGCTCGCCATCGGCCGTGGGGTCGGCGGCCAGCTTCGCCACCTGCGGCTCGAGCGACCGCAGCTTGAAGGCGCCGGCGAGTTCCATGCCGAGCCCGAGGTCGCGACCCGCGGCCCCCTCGGCCAGGATCGCGGCCGTCGCCTGCGCGACGACCGGCTCGATCCCAGGGTTCGCGACGCTCGTGCGGAACGACAGCAGCGCCTGCAGGATCGCGGCGCGTGACCCGGGATCGAGCACCTGTCGTTCGAGCGCGGCGGCCACCTCCGGCACGTCCGCCTGCGCCGCGAGGATCCGCACCTCGTCCGGGTCGAGCGGCCGCCGCAGGTCGGGAATCAGCCGCGCGAGCGCCAGGGCGGCCGCCGGCGGATCGAGCGCGAGGATCGCGAGCAGCCGACTCTCAGTCGAGAGCGCCCGGCCGGCCGCCGAGTCGAGGAATGCCGCCACCGCGCCGGGATGCTTTTCCAACGCCCAACGGGCCAGATACCGCTCGAAGTCGCGGTCGTACACGGCCCATGCGTCACCCTCCGCACGCCCGGCGCCGAGGCTCATGATCAGCGCGACCGTGTCGGGCTCGGTCACCGGAATGCGGCGCATGGCATCGCCGACCGCCGCCCGCACGCGGGGCGAGGGGTCGCGCACGAGCGGCCGGGCGAGCCGGCGGAAGTCGGCCTCGGTGCAGACGACGCCAGCGATCCGGATCGCCTCGTGCCGCAGTTCCGCGCTCGGGTCGGCCACCAGGGCCTCGAGGAGCGGCACCGTCACGGCACCGAGGCCTTCGAGCGCCCAGAGGCCCCCTGCCCGGGCGGCGACGGAGGCCGACCCATCGCGGACGAGCGTCTCGAGTTCGGGCACGAGCGCCGTCGCCTGGCGATCGACGATCTCCTGCCAGGCGAGGTCGGCGATCCGGGCATTGGCCGCGCCGAGCTGCCGCGGCAGCTCGAGCGTCGACAGCTTCGCCACGGCCACCGGCTCCCGCAGCGGCTGCGAGGCGTGCCTGATCCGCCAGATCCGGCCACGCACGCGGTCGCGTTCCGGATGGTTCCGCGGCACCTCGTTGTGCGAGATGATCTTGTTGTACCAGTCGACCACGTAGAGGCAGCCGTCCGGACCGAACTGGATCGCGACCGGACGAAACGCCTTGTCGCCGCTCGTGAGCAGGTCGGGACCCTTGCGGTAGGTGTACCGTTCTCCGGTGCGGGTGGCGATGATCGTCTGGATCTGGTTGGTGATCGGATTGGCGACGTAGAACACGCGCTCGCCGGGCGTGGCCCCGGCGCCCGCCCCCCAGGGGCCGGGCCAGCCGTCGACATCGTCGGCGAGCGCGAGGCCGCTCAGGCCGCTGCCACCCATCTGCGGCGGCCCCATCGGCGCCGGCATCATCGGCTGATAGGGGCGGAGGCGGTCGGGTGAGCCGGTCCACACGAGCACGCCCGGCTCGTAGGGAAAAATCGGGAAGCCACCGTCGTTGGCCTCCTGCAGCCAGGTCTCCCCCGCGCGCGAGATCGTCAGGCCCCAGATGTTGTTGGGGCCGGCGGTGACCGGCTCGAAGAGCGAGCCATCGGGCCTGAAGCGGGCGAGCTTGCAGGCGTCGAACCGCACCTGCTGCGCGCCATCCGCGAAGGCCGCCTCGCCCGGCCGCTTCACCACCGACGTGTTGAAGAGCCCCTGGGCCAGGAGGATCCAGCCCCCCGGCACCCGCGTGAACTGGTGCGGGAAGAGGTGCGAATCCTGCACGCCGAAGCCGTCGAGCACGGTCTCGAAGCCGTCGGCCCGGCCGTCGCCGTCGGTGTCGCGATAGAAGCGGATCTCGGTGCCGTACTGCACCAGCGCGCCATCCCGGTACGGCAGCACCCCGAGCGGGATCGCGAGCCCGGCGGCGAAGACCCGCGGTCGCGAAGGCTTCGCGGCCCACGGATCGTCGACCACGAGCACCTTGTCGCGGCCGCCCGTCGCGAACAGCCGGCGCGACGCCTCGGGGGTTTCGTTGGCGTCGACGGGATACTCGAGCGCGGTCGTCGTCCAGAGCCGGCCGTGGGCGTCGAAGGCCAGGGCCACGAACTTGCCATAGGCGTCGGCGGGGTCGGCGCTCTCCTCGAGCACGAGCTCGGCCGTGAAGCCGTCGGCGAGCGAGAAGTGGCGGGCCTCGTCGAGCGCGGCGAGCGGCTCCGTCGGCACGGGCGCGGTCGGCGGGGGCGCGCCGGCGGGCGTGGGCGGCAGCGGCTCGACCGTGATGTCCTTCACCTCGACGAGCGCCTTGCCGCCGCCGTGCACCTGGATGCCGATCCGGCCGGCGAGCGGGATCGCGGGGTCCTGCTCGACGTAGTCGAGGGCCGCCACGCCGTTGATCCACGAGCGGATCCGCGGGCCCTCGGCCCGGATCCGGTACTGGTTCCAATCACCTTCCTTGACCGCGGCCGCGAGCGCCTGCGGGTTCGTCGGCTCCCCGATCACCGTGTTGCGGCGGGATTCGTCGTAGAGCTTGCCCCACCAGCCCGGCCCGACGTCGACCTGGTAGCCGGTCATCTCGTGCGACTGCGGCACCCGCTCGCTGCGGATCTGGACGCCGGAGTTCACGAACCCACCCGCCCCGCGGAGGCGGATCTGGAACACGAGCTCGAAGTTCCCGAACGATTCCTTCGTGGCCAGGAACGTGTTGTGGGGCACGTCCTGCTCGAGCGAGCCGCCCACGATCATGCCGTCGGCGGCCCGCCACCACTGCTCCTCCCCGGCCCGCACGTCCCAGCCCGCGAGCGACGCCCCGTCGAACAGCGGCCGCGGCTCACCGGCGTGCGCGACGCCGACGGCCACCGCGACGAACACGAAAAAGAAACCGATCGACCTTTGGTTCCCACGGGCGGAACGGGCGTTTGCCAGGGGTTGCCCGTGCCAATCGAGCGGCGTTGCTGGCCGAGCGCAGCCAGGATGGCGAAGCGAGGCCAGCATCGAGCGAGCGAAGGGCAGGATGCCTGAAGCGAGCGTCCGGCGAGATGGCACGGACAACCCCGGCCCGCTTGGCGTGACGCACCCCAAATCCTGCTGCAGCCGCATGGAAACACCCCCAGGTCACACGGGCATGTTGAAGTCGAAGACGATCACGCGGGCGAGGCACGGCACCACGATCGCCTTGACCCGCTCGTGCTCGGGATGGGGCAGGTATTCGTCGCGGGCCCGCGGGCTCGCGAAGGTCATGATGAAGCCGTGCGTGAAGCCGTCGTTGAGCCCCTCACCGCTGTCGTAGGGCCCGTGGTGGAAGTCCAGCAGCCCGGGAATCCTGCCCACCATCCCGGCCATCTCGCGGAAGCAGGTGGCGATCTGCTCGGAGGTGACCTCGGGCTTGAACTGGAAGACGCCGTAGTGCTTCACCTGTGGCATGCGATCGCTCCTGGGGAAACGCGTTGGATGTTCGCGAGCAGGGCCTCCACGCAGGCCCTGGCGAAGGTCGGGTCGTTGATCTCGCAGTCGAGCGACGTGCAGGGCACGTCGGGCCGCAGGTTCGATTCGATCGCGTCGAACAGCGCCGTGTCGGCGTGCGGATCATGGAACGGTCCGCCGGGAGCGCTGATCACGCTGATGCCGCGGCGGGGCAGGAGCACGCTCACCGGGCCGCGGGAGGCGTTCACCTTCCCGGCCACCAGCCGGCCGAGCGCGGCGCACTCCTCGGGCGTGGTCCGCATCAGCGTGACCTGCGGATTGTGGATGTAGAAGGTGCGGCCGGCGAACTTCTCCGGCACGGTCTGCCGCTCGCCGAAGTTCACCATGTCGAGGCAGCCGGGGGCGACGACGGCGGGCACCCCGTGCTTCGCCGCGGCGTCGAGCCGCTCGGGGCCCGCCGAGAGCACCCCGCCCACGAGCTCGTCGGCCAGTTCCGTGGTGGTGATGTCGAGCACCCCGGCCACCAGGCCGCTGGCGACGAGCGCCTCCATCGCCCGGCCGCCGGTGCCCGTGGCGTGGAACACGAGCACCTCGTAACCCGCCTGCTCGAGGAGCGGGATCGCCGCCTCGATGCACTTGGTCGTGTTGCCGAACATGCTCGCCACGACGAGCGGTTTCTCGTCGGCGGCCGTGACGTCGGCCTCGACCATGCCGCAGATCGCCCCTGCGGCCCGGGCGAGGATCGTGCGCGAGATGCGGTTGAGCCCCTGCACGTCCACGACCGCGGGCAGCATCGCGATGTCGCTCGTGCCCACGTAGGGGGCCGTGTTGCCGCTGGCGAGCGTCGAGACGATGAGCTTCGGGAACCCCACGGCCAGGGCCCGCATCGCGGCCGAGGCGATCGCCGTGCCCCCGCCGCCGCCCAGCGCGATCACGCCCTGGATCCGCCCCTCGGCCGCCAGCCGCTCGAGCAGCCGCGGCGCGGCCTTCGCCATCGCGGTCACGCACTCGCCGCGGTCGCCGCGGGCCGCGACCGCCGCCAGGTCGAGGCCGGCGGCCGCCGCCACCTCGCCCCGGGTGACGTCGGGCTTCACGGCCGGCTCGGCGCCGGTGCCCACGTCGATCAGGAGCGTTTCGTGGCCGCGGGCCCGGATCCGCTCGGCGACGAAGGCATGCTCACGCCCCTTGGTGTCGAGCGTGCCGAGGACGGCGATCGTGGCCATGGGGTCGCTCCCGGCGGGTCACGGACGGCGGCCGAGCGGGATGCTCTTGAACTGTCGCGTCAGCTCGGGCAGCGACCGCTCGAACGCCAGCCGCTCCAGGCTCGACGCGCCCACGAAGCCGACCACGTCGGTGTGCTCGTTGATGTAGGCCGCATCCTCGGGCGTGCAGATCGGGCCGCCGTGCGACAGGCAGATCACGTCGCTCCGCTCGTCGAGCGCGGCCCGGGCGATGGCCTGCACGCGGGCGGCCGCCTCGGCCAGCGAGCAGGCGGCGCTCGTGACGCCGATCGAGCCGCCGACCGTCGTGCCGACGTGGGCGATCACGACGTCGGCCCCGGCCCGCGTCATATCGCGGGCCTCGTCGGGCGTGCCCACGTAGACGATCGAGAAGAGATCCATCCGCCGGGCGAGGCCGACCATCTCGACCTCCTTGCAGAAGCTCATCCCCGTCTCCTCGAGGATCTGGCGGAACTGCCCGTCGACGATGCAGTGGGTGGGAAAGTTGTTGACGCCCGAGAAGCCCATCTCCTTGACGCGGCCGAGCCAGTGCCACATCCGGCGCCGCGGGTCGGTCGCGTGCACGCCGCAGATCACGGGCACCTCCTCGACGACGGGGAGCACCTCGTGCTCACCGATCTCCATCGCCACGGCGTTCGCGTCGCCGTAGGCCATGAGCCCGGCCGTGGAGCCGTGGCCGGCCATCCGGAAGCGGCCCGAGTTGTAGATGATGATCAGGTCGACGCCCCCCTTCTCGAGGAACTTCGCGCTGATCCCGGTGCCGGCCCCGGCGGCGATGATCGGCCTGCCCTGCCGCAGCGTGGCGTGCAGCCGCTCGAGCACCTCGGTCCGCGTGTAGGGATTTCCCTTGCCCGTCCAGGGGTTCGGCATGGTCCGGTCTCGGAGGGTATACCTGCGCTATGAGCAGTTTAGGGTACGCCTTCGAGGCTACGACGCGGGGCCGGAGGGGTCCATGACCGAAATCCACCTCGACCTGACCGAAACGTCGATCGACGGCCCGAACACGCGGCTCTGGTCGGTGCACCGCGACGCCTGCCCCGAACTGGCGATGCATCGCATCCTGCACCTCGGCCTGACCGATGCGGCGGCTCCGTATCGCCGCGTCCGGCTCGCACCGGGCGGCAGCTTCGTGATGGTCTGCCACGAGGGTCGCGGACAGATCCTGCTCGACGGCCGCTGGCAGACGAGCCGCGCGGGCATCGCCTGCCTGGCCCCGCCCCGCGTGCTCAACGCCTTCCACGCCGTCACGGCCGCGCGGTGGCGGTTCGCCTGGATCCGCTACGACGAGCCCGAGCACGTGCGGCCGCTGGTGTCGGCGGCGTCGCCGGTGCGGGTGCGGTGCGACGGCGACCGCCTGTGGCGGATTCTCTCCGGCCTGCGGGCCGAGTGGGACGGCGGCCGGGAGCAGCGGCTCCTTCACCACTGGATCGAACTCGCCCACGGCGAGGCGCGGCGGATCGCCCAGCCCTGGACCGTCGACGATCGGCTCTGGTCCGTCTGGGACGACGTCAGCCGCGATCTCGCCGCCGACTGGACGCTCGAGAAGCTCGCCCGGCTCTACCGGACGAGCAAGGAGCAGTTTCGCCGGGTCTGCCTCCGCGACCTCGGCCGCAGCCCGATGCAGCATCTCACCTCGCTCAGGATCGAGCGGGCCCAGCACCTGCTCGCGGCGACCGACGACAAGGTGGAGTCGATCGCCCGGCAGGTCGGCTTCGAGAACGCCTCGGTCTTTTCCCGCGCCTTCAAGCGCTGGGTCGGCCGCAG
>JBJTAA010000048.1:0-2068 GCA_046090525.1 Planctomycetota bacterium | reverse complement strand
GCCCCGCCGAAGCTCACGGTGGCGATCGTGCCCGCGACGAATTCATCGGTGGTGGCCCCCGAGGGAGAACCGCTCCTGTTCACGATCCGCCCCGGCGAGACAATCACGGCCAAGGTGCGGGTCGAGCGGCACGATTTCAAGGATCGGATCGAGTTCGGCCGCGACGGCCAGGCCGACCGCAACCTGCCGCACGGCGTGTTCATCGACAACCTCGGGCTCAACGGCCTCCTGATCGTGGAAGGGCAGAACGAGCGGGAATTCTTCATCACGGCCGCTCCCAAGGCCCGGCCCGGCCGCCGGCTGTTCCACCTGCTCACCGCCGTCGACGGCGGCCAGGCCTCCCTGCCGGCCATGATCGAGGTCTTGCCCGCCCGATAGCGCTGGGCAAGAACGGACCGGCGTAAGGCGCAGATGCGAGCGCGTGGTTGGCCGTATTCGGGCCTTCCGCCCACCCCGGCCTTGGCCTGACTGTCGAGGCGTTCGTCGCGTCGGTGCCGGTGATCGCACTTCCGGCCACGACCACGGTCTTCGCCCTGCGGGCCATCCAAGACAAGATGCACGTGCACGACCTGCACGCCACGATCCTCAAGTTGATGGGCCTCGACCACATGCGGCTGGTCGACACCCACAACGGCCGCCCCGAACGGCCCACGCTCAACGAGGGCACGCCCCACCCGAAGTTCGCCGGCTGACGCGTTACGAAGTCCGGGCTGAGCCTCGCGCTCGGGCGTCGTGGCGGGGCTCAGGCCTGGCCGAGCGCGGCGCGGGCCGCGGCCACGCATGCCTCGAGGTCGGCGATCGGGTCCTTGGGGTTTTCCTCGTACTCGATCGAGAGGGCCCCGTCGGCCGGGAAGCCGACCGCCACCAGCGCCTGCATCACCGCCGGCACGTCGAGGTGCCCCTGGCCGAGGATCACGCCCTTCGTCTTGTCCTGCATCTCGGCGAAGTCCTTGAGGTGGATGCCGTAGAGCCGCCCCTCGAGCAGGCGGATCACCTCCGTCGGTCGCTCACCGGAGCGGATGAAGTGGCCGAGGTCGGCACAGGCGCCGATCCGCACGTCGTGCTTCTCGATCGCCCCGAGCACGTCGAGGGCCTTGTTGTAGCGGTGGGTCGGCCCGTGGTTGTGGATCGCCACCCGGATGTCGAACTCCTTGACGAGTTCGTCCAGGCTCGCGAACGAGTCGGGGTCGGGGTCGGCGCCGAGCGTCTTGATCCCGGCGGCCTTGGCGAACTCGAAGATCTTCCGGTTGGCCGCGACGTCCTTCGTGAACCGGTTGACGCCGTGGGCCGAGATCGTGAGCCCCCGGTCGGCCACCTTCTGCTGCATCGCGGCGATCGCCGCGGTGTCGGCGGTGATCGGGAACATCCCGGGGTAGAACTCCACCTGCGTGAGCCCCAGGGCCTTGGCATGGTCGAGGGCCTGGTCGACGGAGAACTCGCGGAGCGAGTAGAGCTGGATGCCGAGCGTGAGCGGCAGCGGCTCCTTTGCGGCGGCGACACGGGCGAGGGCCGCCGCACCACAAGCGCCGGCGGAGGCGGTGAGGAAGCGGCGGCGTGTGGTAATCGGAGTGCGCATGACGATTCGTTCCCTGGGGTGCGATCGGCGATAAGATACAGGCCCCGTGTCCCGCGTGTCCGGAATCGTCATGACGCCCGTCGCCGCCCAGCCCGCCCCCCTCGCCGCCCACTGCCGGGCCATCGCCGAGCGAGCGCGGCGGGCCGCGATCGACCTGGCCGGCATCCCGGGCGCACGCCGGGCCGCGGCGCTCAGGGCGGCGGCCGCCCGGATCCGGGGCGACGCAGCCGCGATCCTCGCGGCCAACGCCCACGACGTGGCCGCCGCGCCCGGCTACGGGCTCACGCCCGCCGCCACCGACCGGCTCACGCTCGACCCTGCCCGCGTGGAGGCGATCGCCGCCGGCGTCGAGGCGGTGGCGAGCCTGCCCGATCCCGTCGGCGAGGTGCTCGAGGAGACCACCCGTCCCAACGGCCTCGTGATCCGCAAGGTGCGGGTGCCGCTGGGCGTCGTGTTCTTCGTCTACGAGTCGCGGCCCAACGTGACCGCCGA
>JBJTAA010000047.1:0-6164 GCA_046090525.1 Planctomycetota bacterium | reverse complement strand
TGGAGGCGAAGTGGGCGGTGCGCGAGGCCGCCACCTCGGTGAGCGAGCGGCGGATCTCGCCGGCCACCTGCTCCAACTCCTCGATCGAAAGCCCCGCCAGGTCGCGGGGGGACATGATGGACGGGAGAATGTCGGCCATGGTCGGTCAATCCTGGCGGGACGGTGTCGTGAGGGCGGACGCGCGGGCGTCAGTGGTCGCGGGCGATGATCCAGGTGGCGAGCCTGCGCAGCGGGTCGGCGCAGGGGGGGAAGTTCGCCAGGGAGGCCTCGGCCTCGCGGACGAGATCCTCGGCCCGGCGGCGGCTCGCCGCGGGACCGAGGACGGTGGGATAGGTGAGCTTGCCGCGTTCGGCATCCTTGCCGACCCGCTTGCCGGTCGCCTCGGCATCCCCTTCGGCGTCGAGGAGGTCGTCGGCGATCTGAAAGCAGAGGCCGAAGGCCCGGCCGAAGCGGTCGAGCGCCTCGAGCTGTGCGGGCTCGGCCTCGACTGCGATGCCGCCCAGTTCGAGCGCCGCCCGAAACAGCGCGCCCGTCTTGCGGCGGTGGATCCGCTCCATCCAGGCCACCTGGGCGTCGGCGGTCAAGAGGTCGGGCGGATCGACCCAGCCCCGCTCGATGGCGAGGTCGTCGGCCTGGCCGCCCACGAGCGCCTCGGGGCCCGCCGCCCGCGCCAGCACGAGGCAGGCGCGGCCCGCCAGCCGGGGCGGCAGCCCGGCCGCGAGCGTCTCGAACGCCAAGGGCTGGAGCGCGTCACCGCAGAGGATCGCCGTCGCCTCGTCGAAGGCGCGGTGGCAGGTGGGCCGGCCGCGGCGGAGGTCGTCGTCGTCCATCGCCGGCAGGTCGTCGTGCACGAGCGAATAGGCATGGATCATTTCGACGGCGACGGCCGCCGGTGCAGCGGCCCGCCAGGCGTCGGCCTCGGCGAGGTCTTGCCCGCAGGCCCGCGCGGCCCAGAGGACGAGCGCGGGGCGGAGTCGCTTGCCGGGCGCGAGCAGGGCGTGGCGCAGGGCCGCCAGGAGCCGGGGCGGGAACTCGTCGCCGCCGGCGATCGCGTCGGCCAATCGCGGCTCGATGAAGTCGCGGACCCGCTTCAGGCCTTCGGTCACGAGCACGGCATCGGCGCGGTCCGCCGGGGCGACCACTGAGGCCGCCGAACCGCCGGTCTCCGGGCAGCTTGCCATGCGGGGGCCTCGACGAGTGCGACCGCGGGGAGACGACGCCGGCCTCCCTGTCGCGTTCGTGCAGGAAAGTTTAGGCCTCTTCGGAAGCCTCGTCCATCCCGGGCAGGGCGCGGGTGTGGGGCTGCTTGGACCGGCCGCCCTGCCGCGAGCGCCGCGGTGTCGACTGGTCGCCGCCGGGCTGCTCGGCCGCCTCGAGCGGCGCGAGCACGGGCCGGCCCTCGTCGTCGATCCGCACGAGCACGCTGACTCGTTCCTCGGCCCGGGCGAGCTCCTCGTGCAGCCGGCGGAGCAGGGCCACGCCCCGCTCGTAGCCGTCGATCGATGCCGACAAACCGAGGCTGCCCGATTCGAGCCTGGACACGAGTTCGGCCAGCTGGTTGAGCGCGTCTTCGAAGCTGGCGGGTTGGGTCGTCTCTGCGGGTCGCGTGGAGGAGGCGGGGGCGTCTCCGTCGTCGGCAGGCGGGGTCATGGGCTTCGATCCTCGTGGGCGAACGATGCGGTCTCGGGCTCGTCGGGCCTGGTCATGCGTCGCCTCCGTCGGCATGCCCGGTGGCGGTGCGCTCGACCGTGCTCCAGATCCGACCGTCGGCCAGTTGCGTGACGAGCCGTGCGCCGGGGGCGAGCCCGGCGACGCTGCGCAGGGCCTGCCCGCGGTCGTCCTCGCGCCAGGTCAGCGACCAGCCGCGGGCGAGCAGGTGCAAGGGGCTGGCCGACTCGAGCCGGCCGGCCGCGGCGGCCACGCGCTCGCCGGCCCGCTCTACGGCGAGCGCCGCGAGTCGCCGCAGCCGCAGGGCCTGCGCGGTGACCAGTTCGCGCCGCTCGCGCACGAGCCGGCCCGGGTCGGCGAAGATCCGCGACCGCGCAAGCTGCCTGACTCGCTCCTGCGTCGCCTCGAGCCGCCGGGCCAGGCCGGCCGCCAGCCGCAGGCCGAGCCCGGTCACGGCCGCAGCCACCTGCGCACCATCCGGCGAGACCTTCACGGCCGCGTCGGTGGGCGTCAGGGCCCGCAGGTCGGCGGCCAGGTCGGCCAGCGTGACGTCGATCTCGTGGCCCACGCCGGCGATCACCGGGATCGGGCAAGCCGCCACCGCCCGCACGAGCACCTCCTCGTTGAAGCTCCAGAGATCCTCGAGGCTGCCACCGCCGCGAACCAGGGCGATCACGTCCGGGGCGGGCGCGAGCCGCGCCGCCGCCGCCAGCGCCGCCGCCAGTTCCTCGGCGGCGCCCGCCCCCTGCACCCGCGAGGGGACCACGATCACCTGGCTGCCGAGCCAGCGGGACCGGAGCGTTTGGAGGAAGTCGGCGATCGCCGCGCCGGTGGGGCTCGTGACCAGGGCGATGCGGCGCGGGAAGGGGGGGATCGGCCGCTTCCGCTCCGCCGCGAACAGTCCTTCGGCGGCGAGCCGCGCGTGCAGCTTGCGCAACTGCGCCTCGAGCGTGCCGGTGCCGAGGGCGTGGAGGCGGTCGATCGTGAGTTGGTAGGTGCCCCGCGGGGCGTAGACCTCGATCCGTCCGTGGCAGACGACGGCCATCCCGTCGGCCGGCTCGATGGCCAGGCTCGCCGCGGTCGTCCGCCAGATCACGCCCCGCAGCAGCGCCTCGTCGTCCTTGAGCGAGAGATAGACGTGGCCGGAGGCGGCCCGCGTGAGATTGCTCACCTCGCCCGCCACCCAGACGTCGGCGAACCGCCCCTCGAGCGTCTCCTTGAGCCGGGCGGTCACCTCCGCCACGCTCGGCGGGTCGTCCGGCGGATCGCGGCGGTCCGATGCGAGGCGGTTCTTCGTCATCGGCGGGGAGTGTAGCATCTGCCTCCAGCGTCCCGACCGCAGGCCGGTGGTGCGTCGCACCGCCCGCCCCCGAGGCCCTCGATGAACCAGACCCAGTTGCCCGAGCGTTCCCCGGCGGCCGATCGGTGGCCGCTGTTGGTCGTGTTCCTCACGGTGTTCATCGACCTGCTCGGCTTCGGCATCGTGCTGCCCGTGCTGCCGCGGCAGGTCGCCCCCTACCTCGACGCGATCGGGCTGTCGGTGGAGGCGGGCTCCGGCGGGGCGGTGCTCGGCATCCTGTTCTCCGTCTTCTCGCTGATGCAGTTCGTCTTCAGTCCCGTGTGGGGCCGGCTCTCGGACCGCATCGGGCGGCGGCCGATCCTGCTGTTGAGCCTCGCTGGCTCGGTCGTCTTCTACGCGGTCTACGGCCTCGCCGTGAGCGTGCCGGTCGAGCCCGCGCCCACCCGCTCGGCGGCGATCATGGCCCTGGGGCTCGTGCTCCTGGCCCGCGTCGGGGCGGGCATCGCCGGGGCGAGCGTGGGGACCGCGGCGGCCGTGATCGCCGACTGCACCACGCCGGAGAACCGGGCCCGCGGCATGGCCCTGATCGGCATCGCCTTCGGCGGCGGCTTCACGCTCGGCCCGCTGATCGCCTACTTCGGGCTCGCGGTCTTCGACCAGGCCCGCTGGGGCGTGGGGGCGATCGCGTCGCTCTTGTCGTTCGTCGCCCTGTTGCTCGCGGCCTTCGTGTTCCGCGAGACCCGCCGGCCCGGGGCGGGGCCGAGCAAGGAGTTCTTCAGCGCGACCCGCAGCCTCGCCGTCCTCCGCATGCCCACCGTCGGCGGGCTCGTGCTCGTCTACTTCCTCTCGATCTTCGCGATGGCGGGCTTCGAATCGACGCTCGCGCTCTTCACGCAGAAGGCCTTCGGCATGTCGGACGATTCGAACTTCCTCGTCTTCGCGGCGATCGGGTTCGTGCTCGTGCTGGCCGGCGGCATCTATCGGCCGCTCGCCAAGCGGCTCCCGGAGCGGCGGCTCCTGGCCGCGGGCGTAAGCCTGATGCTCCTCGGGCTCGCGGGCGTCGGGGGCGTGGCGGCGGCCGTGACGGGCCGGGGCCTCGAGGCCGGGCCGGGCGATCCCTGGCGGTGGGCCTTCTACGCGGCCGCGTCGCTGGCGGTGGTCGGCTTCGCGTTCATCAACCCCTCGGTGTCGGCGCTCATCTCCCGCCGCGCCGCGGCCGACCGGCAGGGGGAGGTGCTCGGCGTGAACCAATCCTTCGCGTCGCTCGCCAGGATCCTGGGGCCCCTGGCCGGCATGACGCTCTTTTCGCTCCATCCATCCCGCGTGCTGCCCTCCGCGCTCTCGGTGGCGGTGCTCGTGGTGGTGGCGGCGCTGCTCCCGCGGATCAGCCCGGAGCCGGCGGCGAACCGTCCCGCGTGAGGCCGTAGGCATCGAGGCGGCGATAGAGCGTGGCCCGGCTGATGCCGAGCAGCGCCGCCGCCTCCGGCACGCTGCCCCCCGTTCGCCGCAAGGCCTCGATGGCGAGCCGCCGCTCCCAGTCGTCGAGCCGCAGCGACTCCGCAGCGGCGGGCGACGCGGGCAGGCCGGCCTCGTCGCGGAGCCGCTCCACGTCGGCGGCCGTGAGCGCGAGGGTGCCGTCGACCGGCCCCGCGTCGTCGCCCCCCAGCACCGACTCGTCGAGCAGATCGGTCGTGGTGGAGTCGCCCGCCACGAACTGGGCCGCCCGCGGCGGCTCCCGACCGGCGTACGCGGCGGCGGCCAGGCTGGCCAGCGACACGAGCAGGTCGAAGTCGACCTCGCGGACGCCGCCCGCCGCGGCGAGCACCGCGCGCACCCGCCCGCCGTCGAGGACCGGCACGCAGACGAGGTCGCCGTCGGCGGGCGCGTCGCCCGCGAGCCACACGGCGAGCCCGCCAGTCGCGTCCTGCCAGGCGGTGCCGGCGATCGCGGCGGGCAGGTTGCTGCCAGGCGGGACCACGCAGACCGTCGTGGGCCGCCCGTCGGCGGCGGGCTCGAGCCAGGCGAAGCTGCCCGCCGCGGTGAACTCGGCGGCGAGTTCGATCACGGTGCCGACGATGTCCCGCGGGCTGGTGGCGGCCAGCAACCGCCGGCCCGCCTGGTAGAAGAGCATCGGCCAGCGGGGCTCGGTGCCGCTGCCGGCCCGCGCCAGTGCGGCCCCCTCGAGTTCCGCGGGCGGACCGCGGCGGACGGCACGCCGTCCGTTCGTCGTCGCGGTGGGAGTGGTGGGGGACGCCGTCGGACGAAACACCAGTTCGGTCGTGCCGACTCGGATCACGCTCCCGTCGGCGAGTGTGCCGCGTTGCACCCGCACGCCGTCGAGCCAGGTCCCGTTGCGGCTGCCGAGGTCCGTGAGCATCCAGGCGCCGGTCGGGGCATCGAGCCTGATCGCCGCATGGCGGCGGCTGGCCAGCCGGTCGGCCAGGATCACGAGCGCCCCGGCCGCCCGGCCGAGCACGTTCTCCGCGGCTGGGTCGAGCGGAAACGCCGGCCCCGGACGGCCGGCGATCTGCAGCACGATCGTGGCCGCGTGGGCTGGGGGCGTGGGGGCAGGGGAGTCGGACACGGCAATGAACGCGGGGGTGGGGCGGGCAACCATCTTTATAATCAAGTCTGGCGGCCAGGAGTCCGGTCACGCCGTGACCGGATCACGGTTGACATCGCCTTGGGTTCCGCAGGCTCGGGGTTGTCGGTCCCCGTCGCTCGGTCGCTCGCTGCGGCCATCCATGGCCTTCGCTCGCTCGATGCCAGCTGCGCTTCGGCATCCTGCCTACGCTTGCTGGCAACGCCGGCTCCGGGATACCGGCAACCCCTCGCAGTCCACTCCAGGGGCCTGGTCACCCAGGAGTCCGGTCACTCCGTGATCGCATCACGTGCGACGTGCGCTGCCGAGACCTTCGATGCTGAGGAGCCGACCGGGGGCACGCGCAGGAACCGAGGAGCTTTGCGTAGCACGTACGGTGCTACGCCGATGGGGTAAGTACTCGCAAAGTCCGAAGGTGACGAGCATGTCCCCGGCCGGCGAACCAATGCGGCCGATTGGTACCGCAGGCTCGGGGTTGCCCATGCCATCTCGCCGGACGCTCGCTGCGGGCTTCCTGCCCTTCGCTCGCTCGATGCCAGCTGCGCTTCGGCATCCTGCCTACGCTTGCTGACAACGCCGCTCGATTGGCATGGG
>JBJTAA010000046.1:0-5186 GCA_046090525.1 Planctomycetota bacterium | reverse complement strand
TTCCCGGGAGTGCTCCACACCATGTCGCAGTTGCCCCGGCCGTTTCCACGTCGGCGTCGTGCCGTCACGTCGCGTCGGAAGCGGGCTGCTCGGTTCGCCCCGGGTCAGCCGGCCCCCCTCGCAGCCGAGCGGCTCGAGGCGCGGGCCCTGCTGGCGGTGACCGCCGGCCTCTCAGGCGGCGACATGCTGATCTCTTACAACGCCGCCGACGACGTGCACGCCGAGATCGCGAGCGACGGCACGACCTACACCGTCTCGGGCACCGGGCTCGAGGCCACGCAGTTTCCGATCGCGAGCGTCACCGGCCGGATCGCCGTCGGCGACCCTGTTGGAATCGAAGGCCAGACGTTCCGCGTGCTCGCGGGGGAGCCGCTCGCCAACCCGCTCCAGGTTGCCGCCAGCATCGAGACGACCGAACTGATTGCGGGAATCGATGCGATCGTGGGCGGCAATGTGATCATCGACTCACCGCGCGTGAGCATCGGATCGGGAGTCACTGCAACGCAGACCGTTCCCGTATCCACGTCGAAGACCAACGGCAGTGTGACGATTCTCGGGGCCGTGACGCTCAACTACGACACCTCGTTCACGAGCGGGGCGGGGACGATCACCCTCGGTTCGGTGTCGGCTCCGTCCGCCCAGGCGGTCTTCATCGGCGACGCGAACCAATCTGGCCCGGTGTCGATCATGGGCAACCTGTCGCTGCCCAGTGGCTTCATGATCACCGCCCCGGCTGCCTTCGGTCTCTCCCTCGAGGGTGCCGCCAACTCCGTCGCGCTGACGCAGTTCGCCAACACGGGGTTCCTGCGGATCGGGCAGGCCGGGGGCACGAGCACGTTTCGCGACGGGCTCGCGGTGACCAGTGGCGCCCCGGTCAGCATCGCCGGCGTGATCGAGACCGCGAACGCGCCGCTGACGCTCGGCGACGTTTTCCTTTCGGCCGACACAACGCTCCGCTCGGGCTCGGGCACGATCGTGACGGGGGCCGTCACCGACGGGCTGGATTCCCGCACACTCACGCTCGGCAGCCTCACGCAGACGGGTGATGTCACGCTCGGGGGCGGCGTGACGATCGACGGCCTTGCGACCGCCGCGGGCGACTTCGCCGTTGCCTTGCATGGTTCCGCCAACGAGATCGTTCAGCACGTCACGTTCACGAACACGAAATACATCGTCTTCGGCGACAACACGGATGACGTCAGCCGGTTCGCCGCGGGCGTGACGGCGACGAGCCAGGCCACGGGGAGCTACCTCAGCGGCACGCTGCGGACGGCCGGCGGGGCGATCGACATCGGCGGGCTGTACCTGGCCGGAGCGACCGCGCTCGACACATCCGACGCGGGCACCGTCGCCACTGGGGCCCCGATCACGCTCCGCAACGGAGCCAGGCTCGCGGGCCACGTCCTGACGACGATCGGTGGCGTCGGTGGGACCGCGCAGGCCACATACCTTCTCGGGACCGGCGACTTCGGGAGCGGGCCCACCGACACCGGTTCGCTCGAGGTTCAGGCCGGGTCGCTCTTCATCGGCGACAGCGCGACGTCGACGGCCACGCTCACGGTGGCCAACGACACGAGCATCCGGATCGCAGCGGGCGGCCTGATCATCGGCACGGGCTCGACGATCGACGCCACGGGCTCAGCGCTCACCGTAAGAGCCGACGACATCACGATCGCAACCGCTCCGGGCTCGATCGCGGCGGAGCGGATCGCCGTGGCCCCCGTCACCGCGGGCCGCGACGTGTTCCTCGCCGCGACGGGCACGGGGCTCGTGCTCGACGCGGCGGAACTCCAGGCCGTCTCCGCCGATAGGGTCGTGATCGGCGAGATCGGCTACAGCGGCCGCGTCACGATCGGCACGCTCACCGTCGCCGACACGGCGCTCGCGATCATCGCCAACGGCACCGGAGGCGGCGTCACGCTCGACGGCCCCTTCACCTCCACAGGCACGCCCGCGGGCGGTATGGGGCTCGACATCACCGGCTCCGGTGCGACCACCGTGCTCAATGCGAGCATCACCGCGACCGGCTACGTGTTCATCGACGACGCCGTGGAGCTCGGCGCCGCGACCGTGAGGATCGACACCTCGGCGGGCGGTGGCGATGTGTACATCACGGGGGGCACGGCCGGCATTTGGTCGAGCAAGGGCGAGGCGAACGATCTCGTGGTCACGGCCGGGACGGGCAGCGTGATCCTCGCCGCGCTGTCCAGCCTCAATGACCATGACGGTAAGGCGGACCTCGTGCGAAATGTGTCCCTGAGCGGTGGCGCGATCCTCCTCGGCGGCGGCAACGTGATCTCGGGCGGGCTGTCGCTGGGGGCGCCGCAGGTCACGCTGGGTGCGGTTGTGCGGGCCGCGGGCCCGATCAGCATCGACGACGGCGCGGGGGGCGATGCGGCGGTCGTGATCCTGAGCAACACCGTCTTGGACGCGACGCAGGAGGGCAAGGTCCCCGCCGGCAACGCAGTGACGATCCGCGGGACCGTGACGGCGCTCGAGGCCAGCAACCACTTCTTCAGCCTCAAGGGGGGCACCGATGGCGACGTGCTCGTTACCGGCAGGATCGGCGTCGTGGGCAACGGGGCGGCCCTGGGCAACGTGATCATCACCGGCAACGACCTCACGGTGGCGGCGATCGACGGCCTGAGCTTGGGCCTGTTTCTCCAGGCCTTGGCCGGAGTCGGCGGCGTCGATCCCGGCTCCGTCACGCTCACGGGCACGACCTACCAGGCAACCACGTCGCTCGCGATTTCTGCCGGCACCCGGGTCCCCGTCACAAACGCCCTGGGCAGCCCGGAGAACCGGATCACGCTCGCGGGCGGGGCCGCCGGTGCCACCACGTCGATCGTGACGAATGGACTCGACGTTGAACTCGGCGGCGATGTCGACCTCGCCGGACGGAACCTGTCAATCGACACGACCAACGCGGGCGCTGCGCCGACCGGCGGCACCATCTGGCTCTATGACGCCGTCGATGGGGGCGGCGCACTCACGCTCGACGCCGGTACCGCGGGCGACATTCTCGTGAACCACCTGACCGGTGAAACGGGAGCCACGACGCCGCTCGCGGGCATCACGGTCGCCAACGCCAACGGCGCGGTGTTTCAGCGGGATCTGACGGCGGTCACGGTGCAGATCGTGGACGCGACGGGCGTCGTCGTCTTCAGCGGTGTGCTGGACATCACGGGTGGGCTCGTCACGGAGGCCCGGCCCTACGCCGTGCGGCTGTTCGGCGGCAACGGGGGCTCGAGCCGGATCGCCGGCATGACCACGTTCCACAACACGGGCCGCGTCACGTTCGGCGATCAGGGGCCCCCGGACGTGATCACGTTCGTGGGCGGCCTCGTGGCCACCGCTCCGTCGGAGGTCCGGCTTGCCGGATCCGTTCTCGCCGACTCGGGCTCGATCGTCCTCGGCGACACCGACACCGACCTCAGCGTCCTGGCCGCCACGATCGGTGGTGCCGCCACGTCGATCACGCTCGCCGACGTGGTCCTCGACGAGAACGGCGGGCTCATCCTCGGCACGGGGCTCGCCAATGTGATTCAGGTGGGCTCGGTCGCCGGCACAGTCGCAGGCTTCGCCGATGCCCTCACCATCGACACGACCGGCACCGTGACCATCAGCGGGAGCGTGGGCTCCGGCCTCGATCGGCTCGCGGTGAGGAACTCGGGCGGCACGACCTTCGAGGGTGACGTGGCCGCCGATTACGTCAGGCTCACCGACACGACCGGCACGATCACGTTCGCGGAGGACCTGACGGCGACGACACTGATCACGGCCGCCAACGGCTACTCGGTCGCCTTCCAGGGGGCCGCGACGACGGTCACCGCCAGCACCTTCTTCGCCAACACCGGCACGGTCTCGCTGGGCGACGAGGCGAGCGACGTCTCGACCTTCGTCAACGGGCTCACCACGAGCGCGGGCCCGAGCAACACCTCGCTCGCGGGCACCCTTGCGTCGAGCGGCAACGTGTTTTTGGGCACCGCCACCCTCGCGACCAGTGTGCTCTTCCAGGGCCCGCTCGTCAGCTTCGGCGACACGCTCACCGGCGGCAGCTTCGGCCTGACGACCTCGGACGCCTTTTCGCCGGAGGGGGGCGGCGCAGAGTTCGGCGGGCCGGTCACGCTGGGCTATCTCAGCGTCTTTGGCACGACTTCCATCGCCGGGCCGTCGATCACGACCGTGGTCGACCAGATCTACTCCAACACGGTGACGCTGACGGTGCCGAACGTGGTGCTGCGGGGCGCCGGCGCGTTCTTCGGCGGCGTCGTCACCGGCCCGACCAGCAGCCTGGAACTCGACTTCGATGACGGGGCCACCCTGCCGCAGGCCACGTCGCCCGCGAGCCTCATCGGCGGCACGTTCACGGTCAGCGACGGGATCGTAAGCGGCAGTGCCGTGGTCGGCAGCCTCGCGCTCACGGCGGACGCCACGCTGCAGGTCTCGGCAACGGGCGTCCAGCCGGGGAGCGGCTACGGGCAGGTGTCGGCCATGAGCGGCGGCCTGGTCACGCTCGGCTCGGCGACGCTTTCCCTGGCGGGATCGTTGCCGCTCCCGCTTGGCTCCATCCTCACGATCATCGACAACGGGGGCTCGGCCCCCGTGAGCGGCACCTTCGCGGGCCTGCCGGAGGGGACGCTCGTCGAGACGCCGGCCGGCGTCGTGCGGGTGTCGTACGTCGGCGGCGACGGGAACGACGTGACGCTCGAGGCGGTGACCCGGGACACCGTCGTGAGCCTGGAGGACGACAGGCTCTTCCTGCGTCTCGCGGGCACGGGGACCACCATCCGCAACCTCTCGACGCAGTACCTGCCCGGGAACCGCAAGCTCGTGCTCACCGTGGCGGCCGACCGACCGCTCACCGGTGGCGGCACGGGCCTCGTGGTCAACTCGCGGGCCGGCACGGTGACGGTCAACCTGTCACAATTGCCCCAGTTCAAGGGCATCGTCGTGGTCGGAACGGGGGCGACCGACCGGATCACCCTGGGGCCGCAGGGAGTGAATCTCGCCGCGGTCACCGCGGGCGCCGCGGGCCAAGGTTTCGCGATCAACACCGGCATGGGCGCCGACGTGGTCACGGTGCGGAGCCCCGTCCGCACGAAGGGCGCCGACGGAGGGTTTATCGTCTCGGCGGCCACCATCAACCTCGGGGCCACCATCAATACGGGGCCCGGCTTGCAGCG
>JBJTAA010000045.1:0-3868 GCA_046090525.1 Planctomycetota bacterium | reverse complement strand
CGGTGGCCGTGGCGCTGCCCAAGGGCGAGCGGCAGAAATGGCTGGTCGAAAAACTGACCGAGTTGGGCGTGGCGAAACTCGTGCCGCTGGTGACCGAGCGGGGCGTGGCGGAGGCGACGGCGGCGGCGGTCGCGCGGCTGCGACGGGGCGTTATCGAGGCCTCGAAGCAGTGCGGCCGCGACACGCTGATGGAGATTGGCGAGCCGGCGAGCGTCGCCGCGGTCGTGGCCGGTCGGGCAGCCGACGCCATCGGCCTCGTCGCCGATCCCCACGGCCGGCCGCTCGATCCGGCAGGCTGGCCTGCGACCACCGAGGTGATCGGGCTCGTCGGCCCCGAGGGGGGATTTTCCCCGGCCGAGTTCGCTCTCGCCGAGGCGGCCGGCTGGCCGCGGATCACGCTCGGCCACTACGTGTTACGAATAGAAACGGCCGCCCTCGCGCTCGCCGCGAGGCTGTCCAACTGACCGATCTCAGCGCTGACGCCGGCGCACGCCGAGCCAGCCGAGGCCGGCGGCGGCAAGGAGCGCGAGCGTGGCGGGCTCGGGCACCGGGACTGCGAGGCGATCGACGCCCGTGTTGTAGGCCTGGGAGTCGGTGATGCCCCAGTTGAGGACCACGAGAAACGGATCGCTCGGCGCGGCGGCGAAGGCGGCCGGGTTCGTGCTTTCGAGCCGGGCCCACAGCCCATAGAGGCCGGCCGCGTCGGGATCGAGAATGTCCCAGACCACGTGATGGTGCGACGTGAAGGCGTCGATGAACAGGGGGCTGGTGCCGCTGAGCCCAGATGGGTTTTGCCCGCTCGCGGCGGCCACTTCGGCCGTGCCGCCGGCGCCCAGAATCGAGACGCGGCCCTGCGGAACGGGAAGCGGATCCTGGGGGCCCGTCTGGGGATTCCAGTACGCGAGCGGCTGCATGAACCGCAGGCTCAGTTCGGTTCCCGAGGGCAGCGACGCCCCGCGATCCCAGCCCGGCGTGCCGTCGTTGCTCGCCAAGCCGGGCTGGAGCAGCACGAACAACTCCTCCGGATTGAAGTTCCGATACACGCTTGGCGACACGGTTAGCTTGCCCGTCTGGTTGTTGAACCCGACGGAGAAGGGCGTGCCGTGACCGGCCGCAGGCCGCGCCAGGCAGGCCGTCACGAGGCAGGCAGCGACGGCGAGCGCCGAGGAAAGCAGGCGGGCGTGGCGGCGGAAGGTCATCGGTGGCTCCGGATCGGGGCGTGAGGGAAGGGTCGCTCGAGGCAGGCAGGCATGGGATCGGTCATGGCGACCTCGGCAGGCCGCCAGGCAGGGCGAAGTGCGGGTCGGTGGGCTCCTTGACCGCGGCCACCCAGGCCTGGACGGTCTCGGCGGGGAGGCACTCGACGTGGGCGTCGAGACAGAGGTAGTGGGAGTGGCCCACGTGCAGTCGGTCGGTCGTGCCTGATGCCGCACCGCCCACGCCGGCGGGCACCACCACCTCGCCGGGATGAATCTCCAGCGTGACCCGCGACCAGACCCAGCCCGGCATCTGCCGCTCGCGGGTCAGGTTCATGCGGCTGAACCAGTCGTTGGGATGGGCGTGGTCGTTGCCGGGAGCCGGCCCGCGTCGCGGCGAGACCTCGAATGCGAAGATCGTCTTCGACGTGGCCCCCACCTGCCGCAGCCGTGACACGGCGCCAGGAACATCCATCGTGAGGTAGGCGTTGACGATGTAGCTCGTCGCCAGGGCGGTGCGTCGCTCGCCGCCGCGGGGATCGCTCGGGCAGATCCGAATCGCGTCACAGCTCTCGAGCCAAGGCGCGACCGTGTACACCCACGACCGCGACTTGCCCTGGGCATCCTTGTCGTGATCCGTCCGGGGCAGCTTGCCCTGGTGCGCATCGGTGAACCCGAGCACCGCCAGGCCGAGCTGGCGGAGGTTGCTCGCGCACTGCGTCCGGCGGGCGGCCTCGCGGGCAGACTGCACCGCCGGCAAGAGCAGGCCGACGAGCGTCGCGATGATCGCGATCACCACGAGCAGCTCGACGAGACTGAATGCGGGTCTGGTTCGCATCATCCATCCTCGGGGTGATCCGGCGACGGCCCGGGGGCCGCCGCCGGATCGGTTCCGAATGTCACCGTTCAGCGCCGCCGCCGGGCGGCCACCAAGCCCGCTCCGGCCAAGCCGGCCACGATCAGCGCAACGCCCGCCGGCTCCGGCACCGGCGCGACCGTCACCGACACGCCATAGGTCGGGTACGACGTGGACGTCGCCCCGAAGGTCATGGTCTCGGCGGCCTGGGCGGCGTAGTTCGCTCCGCCGACCAGCAGCGAGTAGTCGCCGGCAGGCAGGTTCAGGAACGTCTGCGAAACCGTGCCGTCGGCGACGCCGTCACCGCCGATCACCGAGGTCCCGAACGAGCCGTAGTTGGCCGTCGTTCCGTCGGCGGCATGCCCCACGTAGGTGAAGCTCCGCAGCGAGTCGGTCCGCGGATCAGCCGGCACCGCGGGCCAGTTCACGGTGCTGTTGCCGATCGACCAGTTGCCCAAGGCGTTGAACGAGCCCTCCTTGCCCGAGCCGCCCAGGTTCGCCGAGTCCCAGACGCCGTTGGCGTTGGTATCAGTGAAAGCCTCGCCCGGATCCCATCGGCTGTTCCCGTTGGTGTCGGTGTAGGCCTCGGCCACGCCCGACGTGCCAAACTGCTGCCGCAGCCACTCGACCGAGAGGGCCGAGCTATCGTGCGCCAGCGGGCTCGACGTGTGGGACAGCCCCGCGTAGAGCGAGAAGGCCGGCAGCAGCACGTCGTGCGCACCCGTCTGCTGACCGGCAGCCGTCCCGACGGCGAGATTCTGCCGCTGGGCCGTGACGGTCACGCTCGTCGGCGCGGCGAGCGTGAACCGGTACGCCCGCATCCGATGGCTGTCGCCCCAGTTCAAGTCGGTGGCGTCGGCCCAGCCGAAACTGCTCGACACGGCCTGGCCCGCGATCGTCGAGCCGGTGGTGACCGTGCCGAAATCGCGGCCTGAATAACTGATGTGGGCCTCGGCCGGATGAAACGATCCGGCGAGGAAGAGGGCTGTGGCGGCAGCCGCCACGGCCCGGGGAAACGCAAACCTCGTGGTCATGAAAAGTCCTCGTGTGATGGGGCCACCGCCGAACGATGGCGGTAGCCGGGAGTGGGCAGGGCCCCTCTCAGCCGCGCGGGCGCACGCCCGCTGTCCGGCATGGAGTGGGGCAACGACAACAGGCCGCCCGGCGGGATGCCGGCGGCGGGCGTCGTGCTAGGCCCTGGGTGGCGGCAGATCGGGCGGACCGCCCGTGCCGCTGGCCCCTTCATCACACATCACGACCGCGCCCACGCGCGGCCACGGAATCTCGCAGGTCACGACCGGCGGAGGTGGCAGCGAGACGCAGGCCGCCGCCCACTGGGCCACGATCCCGTTGCAGGCGAGCATCGCCCGCAGGATCACGACCTTCGTCGCCGGCTCTTCGTCGGCCGGCGACTCAGGCGGCAGGCCCGGCTCGGCGGCCAGCGACCGATACTCGCTGCAGATCGATTCGTCGGCAGTTTCCGATTCCGTGACCGCAGCGGCTGATTCGGCCGCGCAGCACGAGGGCTTCGCCTGCTTCGCCGCACAGCACCCGCCCGCGGCCGGGGCCGGGGCGGCGGCGGCCACGCGGCGCTGGAGGGCCGCGATCACCGCCGGCTCGATGCCGCGGGTCTTCGCCCAGCGGAGTGTCTCGGGCGGCGTGTGGCAGCAGCAGTTCGAAAAGCACCGCTCGGCCGAGTCGCAGCCGCAGGCCTTGTCCATGCAGGGGAAGGGCCGCGAGCGGTCCTTGCCGGCAAGCTTTCGCGCGGCGGTCGAGCCCGCAGGCGGGCTCATCATCGGCAGCGGCAGCCCGGAGG
>JBJTAA010000044.1:0-22459 GCA_046090525.1 Planctomycetota bacterium | reverse complement strand
CCGACGCCAACGACAACATGCACTTCGTGATGCGGCTCGAGGTGCCCTGGAAGATGCCCGACGGCCAGATCATGGAGGCCGGTGTGCAAGCCTACACCGGCCGCTACTCCCCCTACCTGGCCCCGATCGAGACCCCGTTCGGCGAGGTCGTGCCGGTCGTGGACCCCGAGAACGGCGTGCTCGACCAGCGGATCGCCGGGACCTTCGTCTATTACCCCCAGCCGTTCGGGATCACGACCGAGTGGAACGTGGGCGATGGGCCCCAGCTGACGCGGCTCGACCAGCCGGTGCCGGTGATCGTGAGCCGGCCGCTCAACGGCGGTTACGTGCTCTTGAACTACAAGCTCGACACCGAGGACTCGGGCGTGTTCTTTCCGTTCCTCCGCTGGCAGCAGTACAACGGCGGCTACCTCTGGGAGCGGAACTCGCCCGACACCTTCGTCAACAGCTTCGACATGGGGGTGGAGTGGCAGATCCAGCCGCAGATGGAGCTGACCGTGGAGTATGACTTCGCGAACCGGACCAACACCGGGGCCGATGCCCAGATCGTCGACGCCAACTACGCCCAGTTTCGCGGCGACCTGCTGCGGTTCCAGTTCCAGATGAACTACTGACCCGCGGTCACGGGGCCAGGATCGTTCCCGTCGGAACGGCGCCTGCGATCTCGAGCAGCATCCGCTCGTGGCCCGAGGCGTGCAGGGCCAAGAGTTCGACCGCGGCGAACCGGCAGCGGACGACGGCGAAATGCGCGAGGCCACGGTCGTCGGCGGCGGTCGGCGCGGGCGCCGCGGCGGGAAAGGCCGCCAGCCGGGTGCCCGGCGGCGTCGGGGAGGCATAGCAGGCCCGGCTCATCGACAAGGCGGCCTGCCAGGCGGCGGAGGCGACCGCGTCTCCGTGGTGCACCACGGCCTCGGCCGGAATCCGGATCTGCAGGCGGGCCTCGGCGTCGTACCAGTGCAGTGCGACCCGGCCGTCGCGGGTGATTTCCGCCGCCTTCGGGCTGCGGCTGTCGGTGTGGAAACAGACGACCCGCCGCTCGGCGTCGAACCCGCGCAGCACGACCGTGCGGGCCCGCGGGCCCCCGTCCGCGCCGAGCGTCGCGACCGTCACGAGGTGGAGCGGGTGCCGGGCCGAGGACGCCGCACGGGCGAGTTCGGCCGCGAGCCGGCTCCAGATCTCGGCGGCCGAGAGGCCGGCGAGCCGCCAGACGGCCGCGCTCACCGCGGGGGCTCCGCTCGGGCTCGAGGTGACCGGGCCGCCACCGCCGCGGCGTCGGGACTGCGATGGTCCGCGATGCCGGCGGGCACGCCCGTCTCGGGCGCGACCCAGATCGACTGGGCCGAGCCCTGCGGGGGCCGCTCGACCACGTCATGACCCAGGGCCGTGAGCGCCGCGCGGGTATCGGCATCGATGCCGCCGAACTCGACCACGAGGCGGTCGGGGAGCCACTGGTGATGAAACCGCGGGGCATCGACGGCGGAACGGCCGTCGAGACCGAGCGCCACCACGCCGGTGACCACGTCGAAGACGGTGTTGATGATCGTGCGGCCGCCCGGCGAACCCGTCACGAGCACGAGCCGGCCATCCTTGGCGATGATCGTGGGCGTCATCGAACTGAGCATCCGCTTGCCCGGGGCGATCACGTTGGCCGGCGTGCCGATGTCGCCCCGGAGGGTGGTGGTGCCAGGCTTGCGGTTGAAGTCGCCCATCTCGTTGTTGAGCAAAAAGCCGGTGCCGGGAACGACGAGGTGGCTGCCGAACGAGCCTTCGAGGGTGTAGGTGGTGGCGACGGCCAGGCCCGCGGCATCCACCACGGAGTAGTGGGTCGTCTCCGGCGACTCGCCGTCGGGGCCCGCGACCAGGTCGCCGCCGAGCTCCAGCGAGGGCGTGGCCCGGTGGCGGTCGATCGTGGCGGCGAGCGACCGGGCGTGGGCCGGCGATGTGAGCCGGGCCGTCGGCACGTCGCTGAAGTCGGGATCGCCGAGGAACCGCGCCCGGTCCAGGTAGGCCCGCCGGCGGATCTCGGCCGAGAGGTGAATCGCCTCGGGCGAGAGCCGCGGCAACTGCTCGAGGCCCAGCGCTTCAAACATCCCGAGCATCGCGAGCAGGACCGGGCCGCCGGAACTGGGCGGGCCCATCGAGATCACGTCGTGTCCCAGGAACGTGCCCGTGACCGGCGGCCGCTCCTTGGCGGCGTAGCCCGCGAGATCGGCCTGCGTCACGAGCCCGCCGTGGGCGGCCATGGCGTCTGCGATCAGCCCCGCGATGCGGCCGGTGTAGAACGCATCGGGGCCGTCGGTGGCGATCGCCGAGAGGGTCTCGGCGAGGTCGGGCAGCACCAGCCGATCGCCCGCCTGCCAGGGCGTGCCATCGGGCTTGCCATAGGTGGCGAGTGAGCCCGGAAAAGGTCGCATCGGTCCGGCCAGCTCGAGGTTGAGCGCCGCGGCCAGGGAGCCCGAGATGGGGAAGCCGTCGCGGGCCAGCCGCGCCGCCGGCTCGACGAGCCGCCGCCAGGCCAGGCGGCCGAGCCGGGCGTGGGCCAGGGCCAGCCCCCGCACGGTGCCGGGCACGCCGACCGCGAGATACCCGGCCTCGATGCGACGGGTGTCGATGTTCGCGGCCTCGTCCAGGAACATGTCGGGGTGGGCGGCGGCGGGGGCCGTCTCGCGGAAGTCGAAGCTCGTGGCCGTGCCGTCGGGCAGCCGCACGACCATGAATCCGCCCCCGCCGATGTTGCCGGCGGCGGGGTAGGTGACGGCCAGGGCGAAGCCGGTGGCCACGGCCGCGTCGACGGCGTTGCCCCCCTGCTCGAGCACTTCCGCGCCGACCTCCGAGGCCGGCCGCGACGCCGAGACCACGACGCCGTCCGGCCCGGACACGAAGTCACCCGGCAGGCCGGGCCGGCCGGCCAGGAGGATCACCGCGAAAACCGACCAGCACGATCCCTTGCGCATGGCCCCGAGGATACTTGGGTTTCCGGATCAGGGGAGGCGAGGACCGGGCCCCCGCCCGCCCAGGCTGCCCAGCCTGTCGGTGGCGCGTGGCTCGCCCCGCCGCTTTCTCATGCCCCGCGACCGGCACGGCCGATACAACCCGCAGGATCTCCCCCAGGCCGCGTCCCCGCGCGGAAGGTTCGCCCATGGCCACCGCATCCTCCGCCACGCCCGCCCCGAATGGCCCGGCCGGCTGGTTCGCCGGCCAGGTGGCCAACCTCGGCGAGTTCGCGATCTCGACCGTGGCGGGCATCGGCGACGTGGCGATCTTCTCCCTCCAGACCCTGGGCTGGATCTTCGCCCGGCCGCAGCGGCGGGACGTGCTGATCCCGAACTTCTACCGGATCGGCGTGATGTCGCTGCCCGTCGTGGCCCTCACGGGCCTGTTCATCGGCATGGTGCTGGCGGTGCAGAGCTACGCCCAGTTCAAGGCCCTCGGCCTCGAGACGCGGCTGGGCTCGGTGATCAACCTGTCGCTCGTGCGGGAGCTGGGGCCGGTGCTCGCCGCCACCATGCTCGCCGGCCGCGTGGGCAGCGCCATGGCGGCGGAACTCGGCACGATGCGGGTCACCGAGCAGATCGACGCGCTGGAGAGCATGGGGGCCAACCCGATCTACTACCTCGTCGTGCCCCGCTTCCTCGGCTGCCTGATCCTGATCCCGTCGCTCACGGTGATGGCCGACTTCATGGGCGTGCTGGGAGGCTACTTCTACTCCCACGTGCTGCTCGGGATCGACCACCACCACTACTGGGCCAACAGTCGGGAATACGTCGACGTGTTCGACTTCCTGATGGGGATCTTCAAGAGCCTGTTCTTCGGGGCCGCCATTGCGCTGGTCAGCTGCCACCACGGCTTCCATTGCGAGCATGGCGCCGAGGGGGTGGGGCGGGCCGCCACCAACGCCTTCGTCCACTCGTTCGTCCTGATCCTGGTGCTCGACCTGTTCCTGGGCATCTGGCTCAATAACGTCCACGACTTCTTCCGCCCGGAGGGACCGCGCCGGCTGCTGTAGGCCGCGCTCGCCATTTCCATGAACGCCACCGCCACCGAGCCAGAGTTCGCCGTCGAGGGAGCCGGGCCGCCGCTGTTGCGGGTCGATTCGCTCTCGGTCCGCTTCGGTCGCCAGCAGGTGCTCCGCGACATCTCGATCGACCTTGCCGCCGGCGACACGCTGGTCGTGCTCGGGGAGAGCGGCTGCGGCAAGACCGTGCTCCTGAAGTCGATGATCGGCCTGGTTCGCCCGGCCAGCGGCGACGTGCAGTTCGAGGGGCGGTCGCTCACGCGGATGAGCGACCGGCAGCTCGCCCACCTGCGGACCCGCTACGGCTTCGTGTTCCAAGGGGCGGCCCTGTTCGACAGCCTCACGATCGCCGAGAACATCGCCTTCCCGCTCCGGGAGCACACCCGCATCCCGGCCGCCGAGATCCGCCAGATCACCGAATCGCTCGTGGACGAGGTGGGGCTGCCCCGGACGGTGCTCGCCAAGAAGCCGGTCGAACTCTCCGGCGGCATGCGGAAGCGGGCGGGGCTGGCGCGGGCCCTCGCCCTCGACCCGCACCTGGTGCTCTACGACGAGCCGACGACGGGCCTCGACCCGATCATGAGCGACGTGATCAACGAACTGATCCTGCGGGTGCGGCAGCGTCCCCACGTCACGAGCGTGGTCGTGACCCACGACATGCACACGGCCCGCAAGGTGGCCGACCGGGTGATCATGCTCTACCCACTCTTCCGGCTCCGGCCGGGCGAGTCGCAGATCGTGTTCGACGGCACGCCCGCCGAGCTCGACCGCTCCACCGATCCGCGGATCCGGCAGTTCATCGAGGGGCGGGCGGGCACGCGGCTGATGGAGCTCCGCGAGGAGCAGGCCCGCCTCGACGCGGCCGGCCGCGCGGACGCGGCTTCCGCCGATGACGACGACGGGGAGGCGACGTCATGAACGACCGCGTGATGCAGTTCCGGGTGGGCGTCGTGGTGCTGGCCACGGCGATCATCGCCGGGATCTTGATCGTGCTGTTCGGCGACCTGCCGTCGCTCGTGCAGGCGACCTACCCGCTCAAGATGCGGTTCGCCGACGCCCGGGGGATCGCCGACGGCACACCCGTGCGCAAGAACGGCATCCTCGTGGGCCGGGTGTCGAGCGTGATGCTCGACGAGCGGGGGGGCGTGAGCGTGGTGGCCGACATCGACTCCTACGTGCCGGTCTACCGCGACGAGCAGCCCCGGATCGCCACCACGCTCCTGGGCGACGCTGAAATCCAGCTCGTGCCGGGCGTGATCCGGCCGCCCCGGCAGCGGGTGGCGGAGGACGAGGTGCTCACCGGCGCCGCCGCCCGCGATCCCTTCGACATGGTCGCCTCGCTCGAGCCGAAGCTCGGCACGGCGCTCGAGTCGCTCACCGAGGCGAGCCAGGCCGTGACCAAGCTCTCCAGCGACGTCGACCGCCTGCTGCTCGGCGACGGCAACGACTTCGGCGAGCTGGTCCGCAAGACCGACAAGGCCCTCGACGAGTTCAGCAAGGCGATGATCAACATCAACGACGTGATGGGGGATCCCCAGGCCCGGGCCAACATCAAGCAGGCGCTCGAGGGCCTGCCGCAGGTGCTCGGCGACCTGCGAAGCACCGTCCAGGGCATGGGGGCGACGCTCGACTCCGCCGACCGCAACCTGCGGAACCTCGAGGGGCTCACCAAGCCGCTCGGCGAACGGGGGGCGGGCATGGTGGCCCAGATCGACGCCACGATCGGCCGGCTCGACGAGGTGCTGCAGCAGGCGGTGTTCTTCACCAAGGCCCTGAACGAATCCGACGGCACGCTCGGCCGGCTCGTAAAGGACCCGCGGGTCTACGAGGACCTCGCCGCGGCCGCGGCCAACGTCAAGACCCTGTCCCGCGACCTGCGGCCGATCGTGGACGACATCCGCGTCTTCTCCGACAAGATCGCCCGCCACCCCGAGAGCCTCGGCGTCCGCGGCGCCCTCGACCGCCGCCCCGGCCTGAAGTGACGGGTACGACCGTCGCGTGGTGGGTGGCGCAGGCTCGGGGCTGCCCATGCCATCTCGCCGGACGCTCACTCCGGCCATCGTGGCCTCCGTTCGCTCGGAGGAAACCTCCCTTCGCCCTCCGGGCTGCGCTCGGTTTCCTACGCCGCTCGATTGGCATGGGGAGCCCCTCGCGAGACCATCGGCAGGCAAAGGCGCCGCGGGCATCTGGCCCGCGGAGTCGGCAACCCAGCCCAGCCAGCATTCGGGGGGCAGGGTGCCCGGAGCGAGTGTCCGGCGATGCGGCACGGGCGACCCCGAGCCGGCGGCACCCAAGGCGGCCTCCAGCGCGATCCGGTCACGGCGTGACCGGACTCGTGGGGCCAGCGGCTAGGCCCGGGTCGCGATCGCCATGTCGAGCGCCTCGTGCGTCCAGGGGCCGATCTCCCGCTCCACGCCGGCGGCCCGGATCTTCAGGCCCGGGCACTCGATCGTCATCTCGATCACATGGCGTCCGCAGATGTCCACCCGCTCGATGAGCGACGGGCTGGCGAACCGGCGGACCACGTCTTCGGCCAGGGCCAGTTCCGCGGCCGTGGGCTCGTACGGCTCGTAGGTCGCCGTCGCCTCGTTCGTGCGAAACTCGCCGGGCACGGGCCGCTTGAGCACCGCGTAGCGGTATCGCTTGGCCAGGAAGTAGAGGCTCCGCTCACCGGCCAGGATCTCCGGCAGAAAGGGCTGCAAGAGGTACTCACGGCCGGGTTGCATCACGGCCCGCACCGCCTCCGCGTCGCGCGGCAATCGCACGACACCTTTGCCGCCGGCGCCGATCAGGGGCTTGAGCACCACCTCGTCCGGCAGGCCGGACAGCAGCGGCTCGAGGTCGCTCGCGGTCGTGACGAGCGCCGTCTTGGGGAAGGGCAGGTCGGGGCGGTCGACGAGATACCGCTTGTCGGGATATTCGAGGAAGGTCCGCACCGAGTTCACGGCCGGGATTCCGCGGCGCAGGATCTCCCGCATCGCCGCGTCGGCATGGTCGAAGTCGGCGTTCTTCGAGCCGGGTATCGGGGCCTCGAGGATCAACAGCACGTCGCAGCGGGAGAAGTCGGTGCGTTCCCAGGCGGCCCGCCGGACGTCCCAGGCCGGGGCCACGAGCGTCGCGGCGTCGAGGTCGTCCCAGTGGCCCATCACGATGCGATCGTCGCGGGCCGCCAGCATCGAGGTGATCTGATCCTCGTCCACCGGGCAGTCGAAGGCGAACTCCGGCCGGCCCACGTAGCCGAGGCAGCCGATCGTGCGGGTCATGGTGCATCCTCCTCGACGAGCACGGGGATCACGCCGCCCCCCTGCGACAGGTTCACGACGTCGCCGCTGGGCGCGTAGCGGGCGAGGTAGCCGCTCACCTCGCAGTGGACGAGCTCGCGGCGGTCGAGATCGTATTCGTACGACACGTGCATCGCGAGGTCGTGGGTCACCGTGCCGGCGAAGCCCAGGAGCGAGGTGACCGGGGTCCGCAGGCCGCGGATCCGCTCCTGCACGAGCCAGTCGCCAGAGTCCTTCTCGGGCAGGGACTCGGGCCCCACGATCACCCCCTCGCCGCCGTGGTCGTGCCGCCGCTTGAGCACGAGATCGGCCGGGGCGAGCCCGGCCGGCTGCTGGCCGAGGCTCCAGGTCCGCGGCACGACGTCGGCGAGGCTCGGATCCTGCTCCAGCAGGAAGCCGAGGTCCTTGTCCTCGACGAGCAGGAGCCCCCAGTGGTCGAGGCAGGTGGCGCCGCTCTCGAGGAAGAACCGGCACCGGTCGATGCCCTCCTCGATCGAGGCCCGCCGGGTGAGTTCACGGGGATAGATGGCGTCGATGCGGCGGCCGCGGAAGGAGAGCCCATGGCCGTCGCTCACGAAGTCGTCCCACTCCGCCCGCGGCACGATCAGCACCTCGATCGGATCGAGCTGCCGTTGGATGAGCAGGCGATCGAGCCAGGGCGTGACGTACTCGCGGTCGTTGTCCTTCGTGAGCAGCGCGAGCGTCCGGCAGCCGAGCCGGCCGAGCTGGCGGGCGAAGGCCGTGGTGGGCAGGAGGACGCGGTGGCCCCGGCCGAGTGCCGGCAGGCAGTCGAGCAGCGCCAGGGCCGCCTGGTGCGGCCGGGCCGTCGTGCCGACGCCGAGAAAGTTGAGCTCCACCAGCCGCGGGCCCGCTGCCGTGGGCAGGAAGTCGAAGCGGGCGTTGCCGGTGATCACGCCCTGGCTCACGGGCAACGACTGGACGAGCCGCTGGAAGGCGTCGCCGGTGAAGTGCGCGGGGTCGCGCCGCGCGGCGAAGGCGGCCAGGGCTGCGGCGCAGATCCGCCGGGCCACGAGCTCGTGGCGGGCGTGCTCCGCCCGCGTGACGACGAGCGGCTCGAGGGCGACGTCCCGCAGGTCGTCGGCCGCGCAGAACATCCGCGCGACGAGCGCCCGCCGGAAGGCGTCGCGATCGAGGCCGGCGAGCGACCCGCGCTGGTGGTCAGCCATGGGCCGGGGCATGGGCGATCTCCGCGGCGTCCGGCCGCTCCGAGAGCACCGGCACGATCCCGCCGCCGGTGCAGAGGTTCACCTTGCCGCCGGTCAGCGAGAAGCGGCTGAAGTAGCCGGCGATCTCGGCCGTCACGAGGTCGCGGCGGACCACGTCGTAGCGGTAGGAGACGTGGACCGCCAGGTCGGCCACGGCGGCGCCGCGATGGCCGTGCACCGTGCTCACCGGCAGGCGGTCGGGATCGATCCGCTCCTGGAGGATGGCGTTGGGATCGTGCCAGTGGGCGAGCACCTCGTCGGGCTCGAGGAACACGCCCTCGCCCGAATGGCGATCGCGGATCTTGAGCACCCAGCGGCCGACCTCGGCGGCATCGACGGCCGCCGGGGGGCACGTCCGCGGCACGACGCCGCCCAGGGCCGGATCGCGGTCCACGAGCCAGCCGAGATCCTTGTCCTCGGCGAGGAGCATGAGGGGATGGTCGTGGAACGTGACGCCCGAGGCGAGCAGCAGCTCGAGCGTGTGGCGGTTGGCCGCGGCGTGAGGGCCGGTGAACGCGGCCGGTCCGTCGAGGCTCCGCAGGTAGACCCCGTCGCAGGGCCGGTCGCCGACGAGGATGCCCCCGTCGCCCCGCCGGATGGTGCCGAACTCGGGCTCGGCCACGAGCACGGATTCGATCGGCGCGATCGCGGTGCGGATCAGCTCGAAGTCGTTCGCCGCGTAGACGGTGTGCGCTTCCTTGACGAGGATCGCCAGGCGCCGGACACCGGCTTCGAGGAGCCGCTGCCGCAGCCGTGTCACGGGCCGCTCGACGTGGAACCGGCCGGTGAGCGCGGGCTCGCAGTCGAGCAGGGCCAGCGCCGCCTGCGGGGCGTAGTCGACGGCGCTCAGGTTCACCCAACCCCCTTCCAGCAGCCGCGGCCGACCCCGCTCCAAAAGGAAGTCGAGCCGCACGTTGCCCACGAGCGCGTCCGGCACGCGTGGGACGAGGTCCTTGATCCAGGCCAAGGGCACGCCGGCGGGGTTCGGTTCATGGCCGGCGTGGAGGTCGAGCACCCGCTCGATCGACGCCCGCACGATCCGGCGGCAGACGGCCGCGAGCTCGGCGGCCTGTCCGGCCGTGACCACCCGGGGCACGAGCGAGATGTCGCAGGGCTCGGGGTCGCGGCGGTCGTAGGCCCGGCGCGACTCGGCCACCGCGAGCAAGCGGGCCCGCGACGCGGCGGACGAATCCGCGAGGAACGCCACCCGGGGGTCGGCGGGCTCGCTGATGGCTCGCTACCTCCGCACGGGCTCGAGCACGAAGCCGGCCTGGATCGCCGCCACGAGCCGTCGGGCCCGGGGCGTGAGCGTGCGGCCGTCCGACCCGAGCACGGGCTCGTAGGAATAGACCTTGCAGATCTCGTCGGACTGCCGCAGCAGGTGCGTGCCCTCCACCGGCACCTCGCCCGAGATCACGATCTCGTCGTAGGCCTCGGTCTGGGAGAGCCGCTCGGCCGGGCCGAGAAACCTGAGCCCGGCGTCGTCGAAGCGGTAGCGGCCCGGCTCGAGCGCCGCCTTCACGACCATGTCCTCGCCGGCGACGTTGTGGAGGCAGAGCTGGGCCACGTCGAGCGGCTCGGCGGAGTCGTTGTATTCGGAGACGAACTCCTCGTCGACCGTCAGCTCCGGCAGGAAGGGCACCATGTGCAGGAAGCTGACGGGAATCCGCCCCAGCTCCTGCTGCCTGTCGGCCATCAGGGCCGTCGTCCCGAGGAACCGCGGATTGATCTCGGTGAAGTAGACGTTGCGTCCGTCGGAGATGAAGTCGATGCCGAAGATGCCGCGGAAGCCATGGTGATCGCCGACGCGGAGGTCGCCGAGCCAGTCGCCCACGCGGGCCTGGATGGCCCGCATCTGCTCGACCTCGCGCTCCTGGAGATGGGTGCCCGAGAAGTCGTTGCCGCACCAGCCGAAGCTGAGATTGGTGAGCCCCGGCTGGCCGATGACCTGCAGCGAGGCTTCGCCGAGCAGCACCGCCTCGTGGGTCCGCACCGCCGCCATGCTCAGGCTGCGGCCGTCGATGAACTGCATCACCGAGGCGGGCGCCCCGCGATGGGCGTCGGCCAGGGCCCGGAAATCGGCCTCGTCGTGCACGAGGTGCACGCCGCAGCCGGCGGCCGAGTGGTCGAGGCTGACCACCAGCGGCAGGCCGTGGCGCTTCGCCAGGACGGGGAACTGCCCGGGAGCGAGCCGGATCTCCGAGCCGGGGATCACCGGCACGCCGAGCCGCTTGAGCTGCCGCCGCACCCACGACTTGCGGTTGAGCATCTCCGTGATCGCCGCCGCCGGGTTCATGATCCGGATGCTCGGATATTCACGGGCCAGCCGCTCGACCGCCCGCGACGACTGGTAGCAGAGCACGTACGACTCGGGGAAGTTCTCGTGGAGCCGGCGGATGCTCTCCTCGAGGAACGGCTCGAGCTCGTCCATGCTGGAGTCGGTCCGCACCCGCGACGCCTTCTCGGACGAGAAGAAGAAGTCGAAGCTGTTCTCGACGCGGGCCGGCTCCTTGCCATACCGCGTCATCGCCATCACGTTGATGTGCGGCTGCAGGAAATCGCCCGACAGCCAGTCAAGCATGCGGAGCGAATAGCAGCCGAGACCGCGGTCGAGCAAGGCGGGGTGGCGATCGAAGGTCTCGAACGAGTGTTCGACCGTGGCGGTGAGCCTGGTCATGCCACACCTCCGGCCGGCAGGCGAGAGGGGGAGGCTGCACATTCGGAAACGGGAGGTGGGAAGACTGACTGCGGCGACCGGCCGCAGTGGGGGGCCAGGGACATGACGGGGCTCATCGGCCTCGACACTCGCATTTCCAGCGGACGAGCGTCCGCGAAAGGGGGGCACAGGGGGCGGGGGTGGGACAGCAGACGATCACGCAAGTCGCATGCCGTGCCGCAGAGAAATCGGCGGGCAGCGAGAAATCCCCTTGGCAACCGTCATGCAGGCCGGAGGCCGTGCACGTGCTCATTGGAAAAATGACAATCGTGAGGGGGGCGGGGTGGCGGTTGCAGGGGGTCGGCGAAAATATTGCAATCGTATGGTCGTCAGGAAACCGCCTCGGCTCGGGAGATCTTTTTCCAGCCTGCGCGTTCGACCCGACTGCATCGCGAGAACCATCGGAGCCGACCGGTTCCATGGCACGCGTCCTGAAAATGGTAGAGTCGGCTAGAACGGTCCGCAAGCGTCTGGCTCGGGCGGCCAGACAGGGGCTTTCGGCCGCCCGAGGCCCCCCTTGGCGACCGAGTCTCCGAACGCCTCCTCCCATGACATCGACCGGCCTGCCCGCTGCCTCACAACCGCCACCCCCCCCTGCGGCGGCACGTCCGACACCCCCGCTGCCGGCGGCCTGGGCGGCAGCCCTGCCGCCCGGCGAGGCGGTGCTGGCAAGCTGCCGCTTCGATCTCGACGCGGCGGGCCGGTTTGCGAGCGGACGCATCGTGCTCACCGAGAGCCGGCTCCTGGCGGATGACCCCGCGACCGGCGACACCGGCGGCCCGCCGGTGGTCTGGCCGCTCGACGGCGAGAGCCAGCTGGCGCTGCGGCTGCGGCCGTCGTTCGGGTGGCTGGAGCTGCGGCGGGCCGGCCGGACGCTCGCGGCCTGGCAGTTCACCGCGGCCCGGGCCGACGAAGTGCGGCGGCTGACCGACGTCTGGCAGGCCCTGGGCAGCGGCCGCCCGGAGGTCGCCGAGGTCGCCGAAGTCACCTCTCCGCCCGCGTCGCCGCGGTGGCTCGAGGATGACGACGGGGTGGCGATCCGCGGCTCGTGGCGGCCGATCCTGCGGGTGCTCGCCTTCGCCCGCGGCCACGTGTCGGCCGCGGTCATCGGCTGCATCCTCTCGCTGGCCAGCACGGTGATGGCCCTCGTGCCCCCGTACCTCACCATGCCGCTGGTGGACGACGTGCTCATCCCGCGGCAGGCGGGCCGCGACGTGCCCTTCTCGCTCGTCTGGTGGTACCTGGGCCTGCTGGCGGCCGCCGCGGTCGCCGCGTGGCTGCTCTCCTGGGCCAAGTCGTGGATGCTCGCCTGGGTGAGCGAGCGGATCGCTGCCGACCTGCGAAATCGCACCTACGCGCACATGCAGAGCCTGTCGCTCGACTTCTACGGAAGCCGCCGCACGGGCGACCTGATTTCGCGGGTCTCGAGCGACACCGAGCGGATCAACAACTTCCTCTCGATGCACCTGATCGACTTCTCGTCGAACGTGCTACTCGTGGTCATGACGGCGGCGGTGCTGGTCTGGATCAGCCCGCGGCTGGCGCTGGTGGCGCTCGTGCCCTTTCCGTTCATCGTCTGGCTCGTGAATGCCGTCCGGGAGCGGATGCGGCGGGGCTTCACCCGGGCGGGCACGGCCTGGGCCGACATGACGAGCCTCCTGGCCGACACGATCCCGGGCACGCGGGTGGTCAAGGCGTTCGCCCAGGAACGCCGGGAGGGGGAGCGGTTCGAGGCGGCCAACGGCGACGTGGTCGAGGCCAATGACCGCGTCAACGTGATCTGGTCGTTCTTCGGGCCGCTCGTGAGCCTGGCCAACGAAGTGGGCCTGCTCGTGGTCTGGGCGGCCGGCGCGGCGCTCGTGTTCGCCGACTCACTGACGGTGGGCGCGCTGACGGCCTACCTCGCCTACATCGCCCGCTTCTACGGGCGGCTCGAGTCGATGGTGCGGATGGTGCCTGCCACCCAGCGGGCCGCGGCCAGCGCCGAGCGGATCTTCGAGATCCTCGACTGCGTGCCGACGGTGGCCGAGCCCGCTCGGCCCCTCGACCCGGGCCGGCTCGAGGGACGGATCGACATCGAGGGCGTGCGGTTTCGCTACGGGGCGCGCGAGGTGCTCCGGGGCATCGACCTCGTGATCGAGCCGGGCGAGATGATCGGCCTCGTCGGCGCGAGCGGCTCGGGCAAGACCACACTCGCCAATCTCGTCTGCCGGTTCTACGACCCGGCCGCGGGGGTGATCCGGGCCGATGGCACCGACCTCCGCAAGTATTCGATTTCGGCCTACCGGGCCAACCTGGGCGTCGTGCTGCAGGAGCCGTTTTTGTTCTTCGGCACGGTGGCCGAGAACATCGCCTACGGCAAGCCGTCGGCCACGC
This sequence comes from Planctomycetota bacterium, assembly GCA_046090525.1. Classification (GTDB taxonomy): domain Bacteria; phylum Planctomycetota; class Planctomycetia; order Pirellulales; family UBA1268; genus QWPN01. The sequence goes on along the minus strand of JBJTAA010000044.1, from coordinate 8,845 downwards.
GGGAGGAGATCGTCGCGGCCGCCCGGGCCGCCGGGGCCCACGAGTTCATCCTCCGGCTGCCGGCGGGCTACGACTCGAAGGTGGGCGAGCGGGGCACCTCGCTGTCCGGCGGCGAGCGGCAGCGGATCTCGATCGCCCGGGCGCTGCTGGTCGATCCGCGGATCCTGATCCTCGACGAGGCCACCTCGAGCGTCGATCCGGAGACGGAGGCGGTCATCCAGGCGGCCATCGACCGGCTGGTCACGGGGCGGACGACGATCGCGATCGCGCACCGGCTCTCGACGCTGCGGCGGGCCGACCGGCTGGTGGTGATGGAGGCCGGCCGGATCGTCGAGGTGGGCACGCACGAGGAACTGCTCGCCGCCGACGGCGCCTACGCGCGGCTGGAGCGGGCCCAGCAGAAGGCCGCCGCCGAGGAGGTTTCGGCATGAGCGGACGCGGGGCGGACGCACCCACCGCCGTCGCCGAGGCGGCGGCCGGGTGGCGGCTCGAGCGGCGGGCCGACGGTGTCGTCGACTTCGTCGCGGCCGACGGTACGCGGCGCGAGGACGTGGAACTGCGGCGGGCCTTTCCGCTCTCGGCGCCGCGGGGCGGCGTGGCCGTGATCGCGGCGGGGGGCGGGGAGCTGGCCTGGCTCGACGATCTCGACGCGGCCGGACCGGCGCTGGCGGCGCTCGTCGGCGGCGTGCTCGCGGAGCGGGAGTTCGTTCCGGTGGTCGAGCGGATCGAGTCGCTCACCGAGGGGCGGCCGTCCGAGTGGAGCGTGCTCACCGATCGTGGTCCGCACCGCTTCACCGTCGCGCACGCCGACGACATCGTGCGGCAGCCGGACGGCGCGCTGTCGGTCACCGACACCGAGGGCATCCGCTATCGGATCGTGCCGGCCGCGCTCGACACGCGGAGTCGCCGCCTGCTCGACAGGCTGGCGTGACGGTCGGCGTCGAGGGACCCCAGCCGGCCCGGCTCGCCCAGCTTCACCGGCGGGCTTTCCCCGGTCCGTAAGATGGACCGGTTGCACGGCTCGTGACGGTGCGGCGGGCTTCTGGCCCGGGAAAAACCATGATTTTTCCTCAACCAGCCGCTTGCGGGTCGCGTACGTCGGATTACCCTCCAAGGGTCTTTTGAGGAGACCATCCATGGACTGCTTCGCTCGCTCCCGAGGTGCCCGCGCGACGCTCGCCGCGGCGGTTGTCGTTTCCCTGTCGCCCGTCGACGCCGGCCGCGCCCAGTGCGGCTGCGGCGCACCGCCCGCCATCGCCCCGGCGGCGCCGGTCGCCACGCAGACCTATCGGCTCGACTACCAGACCGTCTACGACGAGCGGCAGGTCACGACCTACCGCGTCGACTACGAGACCGTCTACGACACGCGGACCTACACCGTGCAGAAGCCGGTCTGGGAGACACAGACGCAGGAGCGGCGGTACACCGTGCAGCGGCCCGTCTGGGAGACGCAGAACCGCGAGGAGCGGTACACCGTCATGAAGCCGGTCTGGGAGACCGTGGTCGAGGATCGCAGTTACGACGTGACGCGGGACGTGGTCGAGACCAGCACCCGCGAGGAGCAGTACACGGTGATGAAGCCCGTCACCGAGACGGTGATGCAGCAGCAGGTGCAGACCGTGCGACGCCCCGTCTACGAGACGAGCGAGCGGGAGCAGAGCTACACGGTCGCCGAGCCGGTCACCACGATGCAGACGACCTACTCGGTCGGCAGCCAGGCCGTCGACATGGTGACGCCGGTCGTCACCCCGGGCACCACGTCGCTCGGCTGGGTGCCGGCGACCTGGGTGATCGATCCGGCCACCGGCCTGGCGGTCTGGCAGCGCGGCGGCTACGCCTGGACGATGACGCCCGGCACGGTCGTCAACCAGGTGAGCCGGGCCTACCAGCCCGTCTACACGCCGGTGCAGGTGCCGCAGACCAGCTACGTCAACCGGGTCGTCACCCAGCGGGTCCCCGTCCAGACCGTCCGCTACGTGGATGAGCAGGTGGTCCAGCAGGTGCCGGTGCAGACGACCCGCATGGTGGCCGAAACGGCCGTCCGGCAGGTGCCGGTCCAGACCGTCCGCAAGGTGGTCGAGCGGGTCGACAACAAGGTCCCCGTGCAGGTCTGCCGGATGGTGCCCGAGGAGCAGGTCCGGCAGGTTCCGGTGCAGGTGATGAAGTACGTCACCGAGGAGCGGGTCGAGCCCGTGCAGGTGCAGGTGATGAAGTACGTCGCCGAGGAGCGGACGGTCCAGGTGCCCCGCGTCGTCGAGAAGAAGACCCCCTACACCTACACCGTCCGCTCGCCGCGGGTCGTGGTCACGAAGGTGCCCCTCGACGCCTGCGGCAACCCGCTGCCCGCCCCGCCCGCGTCGGCGCCGGCCGCCGCTGCCCGGCCCGCCGCGACGTCGGCTCCCGCGCTCGACCAGCAGGCCGCGGCCGGCCCCGTCAAGACCTACAGCGATCGCCCCGCCGACGGCAGCGCCGCGGCGCCGGCCGCGGAGGGCTGGGGCGCTTCCAATCTGCCTCACCAGGATCCCAAGCAGGCCGGCGGCGAGGCCGTGCGGGCCGAGAAGCCCGCGACGGAACCCGCGCCGCAGGCCGAGGCGATTCCGTCGCCGGCGGCCCGCGGCGAGGAGCAGCAGCCGACCGTGGCGCCGCTCGGCCCGACGGTCGAGCCCGCTCCGCCGGCGCACGACGCGCGTGACGTGCCCGCCACGGGCACGAGCGGGCGGCCGCTCATGAAGTCGCTCGGCGGCGGCCACACGACCTGAGCGCAGGCCGCCTTCCTCCGCTCTCCGGACCGGAGCGAACGCCCGGCGGATCGGCACGGCGAGGCCCGCCGCTGCGCAGCGGCGGCCGGTCGAGTAGACTCCCGCGAGGAGTCCACCCCTTTCCCCGCCTGCCGTGATACCCATGGTCGTTCGCCTGCCGTCCCGGGGCCTTGCGACGCTCTGCGGAGCCATCCTCTTGCTCGCCGCCGGCCGGGCGGCCGTGGCCGAAAAACTCACCGCCCTGATCGTCGACGGCCAGAACAACCACGCCTGCTGGCCGAAGACCACGCGGATGATGAAGCAGTACCTCGAGGACACGGGGCTCTTCACGGTCGACGTCGTGACCCATGCGCCCAAGGGTGAAGACGCCGCCTTCAAGCCCGCGTTCAACGCCTACAGGGTCGTGGTCAGCAACTTCGGCCACGGGGCGGCGGAGTGGCCGGCCGAGACCAAGGCCGCGTTCGAGGCGTACGTGCGCGAGGGCGGCGGGTTCGTGGTCGTGCACGCGGCCGACAACGCGTTTCCCCAGTGGGAGGCCTACAACCGCATGATCGGCCTGGGGGGCTGGGGCGGCCGCAACGAGACCAGCGGTCCCTACGTCTACTTCGACGAGTCGGGCAGGCTCGTGCGCGACACCCGACCCGGGGCGGGGGGCAGCCACGGGCCGCAGAGCGAGTTTCCGGTGGTCGTCCGCGACGGCGAGCACCCGGTCACCAAGGGCATGCCCGTCAGTTGGATGCATGCCAAGGACGAACTCTACGACAGCCTGCGGGGGCCCGCCGAGAACATGGCCGTGTTGGCCACCGCCTGGTCGCCGAGGACGAAGCGGCACGAGCCGATGATCATGGCGATCGGCTTCGGCAAGGGGCGGGTGTTCCACACGCCGCTGGGGCACGAGACCTATTCGCAGGAATGTGTCGGCTTCATCACCACGTTCCAGCGCGGCAGCGAGTGGGCCGCGACCGGCCAGGTGACGCAGGGCATTCCGGCCGATTTCCCGGGGGACACGTCGTCGAGCCGGGCCTTCGCCTGGTAGCCGCCGCCGGCACCAAGGATCGTTCACGCCATGCCACAGGTCACGGAAGACCCGCCCGCCGTCGAGGCTCGCCGCCAGACTGCGCGGGTGAGTCCGGCGGCCGACCTCGCCCCCGAGCCACCGGGCGTGCGGCGGTACTCCTCGGCGGCGATGATGGCCGAGGTGCTCGGTGTGCCACCGGCGGCGATTCGCCACTGGATTCGCGGCGGGTTGCTCGAGGTGGCCGAGCGGTCCGGCTCGCTCGAGTGGCTCGACTTCGGCCAACTCGTCGTGGGGCGACACCTGGCCGGCCTCCTGGCGGGCGGCCTGTCGCTCCGCGAGATCGACGCCAAGCTGGCCGGGCTCGCTCCCGGCGGCGGTCCCGCGGCGGCCCGTGCCGTCGGCCACGTGGTCGTCGATGGCCGACGGCTGTCGATCGATCGTGAGGGGCAGCTGCTCGGTGCGGGTGGGCAGTTGCAGTTCGCGTTCTACACCGATTCGCTGGCAGCGGAGCGCGGTGAACCGCCTTCGGCCGAGGCCTCGATCGTCGAACTCCCGCTCCGGTACGAGGTCGCGGGCCAGGCCCCGGCGAGCGGGCCGGCGCCGCTGCCGGGGGGCGACGTGGTGGCGGAGATCCTGGACCTCGCCGACGACCTCGAGGCGGCGGGGGAATACATGGAGGCGGCCGAAGCGCTGCGGGCCGTCCTGCAGGCCCAGGGGCCGACCGCCGCCGTGAACTTCATGCTCGCCGAACTGCTCTACCGGGCGGGCGACCTGACGGCCGCGCGGGAGCGGTACTACGCGGCGATCGAACTCGACCCGGATCACCTCCGGGCCCGGGCGAGCCTCGGCTGCGTGCTCGGCGAACTCGGCGAGCCGGAACTGGCCCTGGCGGCCCTCGAGGGTGTCCTGCGGCAGGAGCCCGACTATGCCGATGCCCACTGGCACGTCGCCGGCATCCTCGCTGCCCTGGGCCGCGTTGCCGATTCCTGTCGGCACCTGCGCCGCTTCTTGGCGCTGTCGCCGCAGAGCCCCTGGGCTGACCTGGCCCGCGAGCGGCTCGCGAGCCAGGACGACGCGTAGGCCGCTGGCCGCCCGCGGCTCAGTAGCCGTTCCAGGGGCCGCGGACCGCGTTCACGCCGAACTGCACGGTGTCGCTCGGCTGGTTCGGCGTCGGCAGGAAGCCGCCGCCGCCACCTGCGCTCGCCCCGGGACCGGGGTAGGGCCGCCGGAACTGATGGTAGAGCGGCATCACCCGCGAACTCGGCACGCCCCAGGAATACTGCGTCATGAACTCGGCGGTCGGGGGGACGACCAGCGCGATCGGCCGACCTTCGGCCGGGTCGTACCAGGCGCTGTGCCAGCTCTTGCCCTGGCTCCGCAGGAAATACCGCTTCTCGATCGTGTCGTGGTGGATCCAGTGGCCGTCGAGGCAGTGACCGTGGCCGTGGTTGAGCAGGCCCGGACCGCAATAGTTGCAGTGCTGGCAGCCGCGGTGGCCGCAGTGCCCGTGGCCGCAGCGGCCCGGCATGCAGTCAGCGCAGCCGACGTGGCCGCGGTGGCCGTGGTGCGGATGGCCTGCGGCGGCCGGCCGCGGCAGGGCGAGGGTGACCAGCACGAGGGCCACGCCCCAGGTCGCCGCCCGCATCGTGTTCGTGATCAGCATGTGGCCCGCTCCTCGCTCGTTGGTCGCCCGCACCAGCTCGATACCAGCTCAATACCAGTAGCCATGGACGGTCGTCCGGAGCCCGGTCACGCCGGCCGGGCGGACGTACTTCCGCCGGTGCTTGTAGAGAAACTCGTGCGGCATGAAGGGGGGATACGTGATCCAGGTGTGGCCCACGCGAGGCGGCACGGGGCGCGGCGAGACATAGAGCTGCGCGCCCATGGCGGGGTGGGGGCCGACCGCGACCGGCGGCGTGTAGAAGTTGTAGAACACGTCGGGCACGGGGCCTTGGACACCGCCATCGATCGGCGCCGCGGAGGACGTGCCGACCGCGGCCAGTTCGGCCGCGAGCACCGTGGCCACGAGCCAGCGGCGGAGAGTCGTGGTGCGGTGCATGGGGCCTCCTCCACAAGCGGACCGGGGGACCATGGACGCCCCCGGGCGTTGCTTCGGCGGGCGACGGGCGGGCGCATCACTCCGCCGCCGGACCGCCCGGCGGCTCCGCCCGACAGGCAGACCTTCCCGGGCCTCGCCCCGGGCCGGTCGATCGGCAGGGTCCGCCATCAGGCTCGGCCCAACCGGCAAACTCGCCCCCCCTTGCCAAGCCGCCCGGCGGTGGTCAAAGTCAGCGTCTTTGTGCCTCATTCACCGGGGTTTTCATGGCCCGCACCGCCGTTCGCGCCAAGCGATCCCGCCCGCCAGCGGGCGAGTCCGTCACCCCGGCCGTGGAGGAAGAGGCCGCGCCGGCGCCGGGGGCCAACGGCAGCCCGCGGACGACGAAGCGCCGGGCCACCGCCCAGGCCCTCGCCGCCGGCCAGCGGGACATCTCCGTCAGCGAGTTCTTCGCCAAGAACCGCCACCTGCTCGGCTTCGACTTGCCCCGCAAGGCGCTCCTGACGAGCGTCAAGGAGGCGGTCGACAACTCGCTCGACGCCTGCGAGGAGGCCGGGATCCTCCCCGAGATCTGGGTGCGGATCGAGCAGGTCGGGGAGAGCGGCTCCCGCTACCGGATGAGCGTGCAGGACAACGGGCCGGGCATCGTCCGCAAGCAGATCCCGCTGATCTTCGGCAAGCTCCTCTACGGTTCGAAGTTCCACCGGCTCAGGATGAGCCGCGGCCAGCAGGGCATCGGCATCTCGGCCGCCGGCATGTATGGCGTGCTCACCACCGGCAAGCCCGTGAAGATCATCTCGAAGATCGACGCCAAGCACCCGGCCCACTACTACGAGCTGCGGATCGACACCAAGACCAACCAGCCGCAGATCCTGAACGGCAAGGGGGAGGGAGTCGACATCCCGGCCGGCAAGGGGGGGGCGGAGCTGATGAAGAAGCACGCCATCGAGTGGATGGCGGCGAACGACCGGGGCGAGCCGATCGAGCACGGCACCCGCGTCACGATCGAGATGGAAGCCAAGTTCCAGCGGGGCCGGGGCAGCGTCGAGGAATACCTCGAGCAGACGGCGATCGCCAATCCGCACGCCCGGATCCACTTCATCGGGCCGGAGGGGCCGGAGCGGATCCTGGAGCGGGCCAGCGACGACCTGCCTCCCGAGCCCAAGGAGATCAAGCCGCATCCCTACGGCGTGGAGCTCGGCCGCCTCGTGACGATGCTCCAGGAGCATCCGAAGATCACGCTGGCCCAGTTCCTCACCCAGTCGTTCTCCCGGGTCTCCCACGGCACGGCCCGCAAGATCTGCGAATCGGCCAAGCTTTCCGCGCGGGTGACGACGGCCAAGCTCGGCCGTGGCGAGGCCGATGCGCTCTACAAGGCGATCCAGGAGACCCGGATCCCGCCGCCGGCCACCGACTGCATCGTGCCGATCGGCGAGCAGCGGCTCCTGGCCGGCCTCCGGCAGGTGGTGCCCGGCGAGTTCTTCACCGCCGCCACGCGGCCGCCGAGCGTCTATCGCGGCAATCCCTTCCTGATCGAGGCGGCGCTCGCCTACGGCGGGGGCGTGGCGGCCCAGCGGATCTCCCGCGAGGCGCTCGGCGAACTCGCCGGCGAGAGCGACGCCCGCAGCCTGCGGCAGTTCCTGACCACGACGTTCGCGGGCGTGGGGTCGGAGGCGGCCGACAAGATCCTGGCCGAGGCCGAACTGGCCCCGCGGCAGTCCCCCTCCAAGCTCAAGAAGCAGCAGCTCGACGCGCTCCACGAGGCCATGCAGCACGTGAGCGTGGAGGAGGGGCAGAGCATGACGGTGCTGAGGTTCGCCAACCGCGTGCCGCTGCAGTTCCAGCACGCCGCCTGCGCCGTCACGCAGACCATCCTCTCGACCAACTGGCGGGCCTACGGACTGTCGCAGTCGCGCGGCAGCCTCCCGTCGGGGCCGGTCACGGTGATGGTGCACGTGGCGAGCGTCTGGGTGCCCTTCACGAGCGAGTCGAAGGAGGCGATCGCCCACTACCCCGAGATCCAGAAGGAGATCCGCCTGGCGCTCCAGGCGGTCGGCCGCAAGCTCGGCATGTATCTCCGGCGGCGGCTGCGGGTGGCCCAGGAGGGGCAGCGGCGGAGCATCTTCCTCAGGTATCTCGGCGAGGTGGCCGCCGCCGTTTCGCAGATCAACGGCAGCGATCGGGCGAAGCTCTACGAGCAACTGCTCGCCGTCGCCAAGCGCAAGACCGCCGAAGCGGACGTGAAGCTCGACGACCGGGGCCGGCCGATCGAGGAGGAGGACGACCTCGACCTCGGCGAGAACTGCATCATCGTCTCGCAGGAGCCCGTGGCGGAGGAGCCGAGCGCGCCGGAGCCGAAGGCGACGAAGAAGCCCCGCGGCCGAAAACGCGGGCGGTAGCGGCGGATACCACGGCCAAGATGCCCGCGGCCACGTTCTCATCAACGGCCTGCGAGGGTTGCCCATGCCAATCGAGCGGCGTTGGCAGCAAGCGCAGGCAGGATGCCGAAGCGCAGCTGGCATCGAGTGAGCGAAGGCCAGGATGGCCGGAGCGAACGTCCAACGAGATGGCATGGGCAACCCCGAGCCTGCGCGTGCCCCCGGCCGGCTCCTCAGCATGGGATGTCTCTGCAGTGCACGTCCGGCGTGATCCGGTCTCGGCGTGACCGGACTCCTGAGCCGGCAGCCGGAGATGCTTTCGGCGGGGTCGGTCGGGGAGACTCGCACAAGCCGCAGGCGATACGCGGCCACCGGGAGGCATACCAAAAGTCCCCGGGCCTGTCGTAGCGATCGCCGGAGGCGCGGAGAGGATCACCGCCGGCCCCGAATCCGCGTTGCCCGATGCGACGCCGTGCGTGATCCGGTCACGGCATGACCGGACTCCTGGGCGTGACCGGGCTCCCGGGGCGGTCAGGTGAGGATGCCCTTCACCACTTCGCCGTGGACGTCGGTGAGCCTGAAATCCCGCCCCTGGTAGGGGAAGGTGAGGCGGAGGTGGTCGATGCCCATCAGG
>JBJTAA010000043.1:0-10766 GCA_046090525.1 Planctomycetota bacterium | reverse complement strand
CAACCGCCACGGCTCGCGGCACACCGACGCCATCGTGACGGCCGACGCCGCCGCCGCCGACCGGTTCGCCGCCCGGGTGGACACGGCCGTGGCGATGGTGAACGCCTCGACGCGGTTCAACGACGGCGGCGAACTGGGCCTCGGCGCAGAGATCGGGATCTCGACCGCCAAGCTCCACGCCCGCGGCCCCTGCGGCATCAAGGAACTCACGACCTACACGTACGTGGTGACCGGCACGGGCCAGGTACGCGGGTGACGCTCATCAGGAGTCCGGTCACGCCGTGACCGGATGACCCAGGACGTTGCCATCGAGTAGCGCAGGCTCGGGATTGCCCATGCCATCTCGCTGGACGCTTCCTTCGGGCATCCTGCCCTCCGGTCGCTCGATGCTGGCCTTCGCTGCGCAATCCTTGCTGCGCTCGACCAGCAACGCCGCTCGATTGGCACGGGCAACCCCTCGCGGGTCGATTGCTATCCCAGCAGCCGCGGGCATCCTGTCCGCGGACTCCAAGAGGCGAGGCCGAGGCTGCGCTCTAGAGGTTCTTCAGCGGCCGCTTGGGCTTCGGCGGCGCGAGCATCCGCTTCTTGTCGTCGCTGCGGTCCGCTTCGCCAACGCCATCGCCCGGCTTCGGCGCGTTGACGCCGGTGTACGCCTCCTCCCAGGAGTAGCCCAGCGGCGTCCGCAGTTCCTCGGCCGCCAGCTGCGCCCAGGGCGTGCTGGGGTGCTCCGCCACCACCCGCCGCAGCAGTTCGTCGGCCTGCTTCGCCAGTCGCTCGATCTGCGAGCCGACCTGGGAGACGTCGTCGCTCGGCGTCAGGATCCAGGTGTCGCTCTTCGGGTTCTTGAACTTCATGCCAGACTTCGCCTGGGCCAGCATCACGTTGTAGGCGTTGGTCCGCACCTTGAGCGCGAGCACCCGCCCGAGGGCGAGATCGTAGCCCGCCTGCCAGCGCTTCTCGTCGGCGGGAATCTTGGCACGGTCGGCCTGCCCGGCCGCCAGGATGGCGTACAGGGCGTCGATCTTGGGCTCGAGCACCGCGGCCGCCTTCTGGGACTCGCCGAAGAGCAGGGCGAGCTTGCCGTCGTCCTCCCGTGGAAAGCGCATCCGCGGCGAATCCATCGGGCTCACGGCGGAGGCCTTGGCCGCGTCGACGAGGGCCCGCTTGGCCCGGTTCGCCGCGAGCCGACGGTCGATCTCCGCCTTGGGCAGGTAGTCGGGCCGATAGTCACGCATCACCTGGGGATCGAAGAAGTATCGGAGGCTCGAGGCCATCGGAGCGGTCGCTGCGTCGCTCACCCACCCCGGAGTGCCTCGGTTGGCGTGGACGGCGAAGTAGATGCCGGCCGTCTCGGCGCAGAGCTTCGAGAGGCTGAAGGGGCCGAAGCCGGAGTCCATCGGCTCGTCCGGGGCGTTCTTCGGCCGCACGTCGACGAGCTCGGGGTAGAGCGTCTCCGGACCCTGGTCGACCACGGCCCACTGCTCGTCCTCGGCGTACTTCGGATCGAACTCCACGAACTTCATCCGCACCTGCCTGCGGCCGAAGGGGGCGGGCACGCCCACCACGAACACCCGCATCGCCTGCTTGCGGCAGAACGCGGCGACCGCGTCGGCCTTCTGCTCGTCGTTGCCCACCTCGTCGGTGAAGGCGACGATCATCACGTTCCGCCGGTTCGCCCCGCTGGCCCGTGCCTGGACCGCCTTCTGGGCCGCCTCGCCGATCGCGGTGAAGGTCATCTCCACGCCCGACTCATCGACGGGGATCTGCTGGATCGCCTCCACGACCCGGTCGACCTCGCGGGTGGGCTTGTCGACCACGGGCGTCACCTGCTGGCCATAGGCGAAGACCAGGTTGAAGAGTTCGTTGGAACGGGCGGCCGTCGTCACGCCGAGTTCGTCGAAGACCCGCTCCAGCCGCGTGGCGATCTCCTGCCGCTGGCCCGCCAGGCTCACGGACTGGTCGAACACCCAGCAGACCAGCGTCGGCCGCTGCTCGAGCGAGGCGGCGATCTCCATCGTCAGCCGGTCGACGGCCCCGGCGGCGCCGGCGGCCCCGACCCCGACATCCCCCTTGACGACGAGGCTCTGGCTGAGCTCCTTGCCGGTCGGCAGCGCGTCGACCGGCTCGAGCTGCAGGTCGCTGTCGGCGAGCTCGTCGATCGTCTCCACAGGCACGATCGACTCGTCGGCCACCACCGGGGCGAACGCCGTGACGGTGTCGAAACTCCCCTCGCTCTGGCTGCCGACGTCCTCGTGGACCATGTCGTCGAGGCGCACCTCACGGGGAATCTCGAGGATCTCCTGCACCTCGTCGACGGGCGTCTCGATCACCGTGAGCTTGGTGGGCACCGTGGCGACGGTCCCCAGGCCGGTCACGGCCAGCGTGAGCAGGACCACGACGTGGATCCCCAGGCTGACGACCCAGGCGGGCGTGTCGCCGTCGAGCGGGGTCTCGTCCTCGCCCGTGTACTCCTGCAGCCGTCGCCGAGCGGCGTCGAGCATGCCCATCGAAGAATCCTCGTGGCCCGCCAACCCGCCGGATCGTGCCTCCGGCGTCTCTGCCGCGACCGCACCCTTACCCAGCCCGTCCGCGGGCAGTCTCCTTGACGGCTACCGCCCGCGTGGAATCATTCGCTCCCGAGAAGGTAATCTACCGTTCGCAGGCTCCGCTGTCCGGGTCACTCGTCTGCACCCCGGGTTTTTGCCGAAGGGAAGGTCATGCCCACCACCGCCACCGCGACCCCTCCCACGAAGGGATCACGCCGCTGCCCCTCCGGAGGCCGACGCTTTTCCCCGGTCTTTTTCTCGCCGCTTCTCCCGGTGCTGCTGCTCGGCCTGGCGGACGCCGCTGACGCGCCGGCCAAGGGCGCCAAGGACGACTCGCCGCCGGAGCCCCAGACATTCTCGGCCACGACCAGCGACAGCGTGCCGATCTCCGCCCGGTACTATCCGGCGCCCGGCGACGACCCGGCCCTGGCCACCGTGCTGTTGGTGCACGATCTCGGGGGATCCCTGGAGTCGCTCGCGCCCCTCGCCAAGGCGCTTCAGGCGGGCGGCTGCAGCGTCGTCGTGCCCGACCTGCGGGGCCACGGGAAGAGTTCGATCCCGGGGCTCGCCAAGGCGGCCGGTGAGGGGGGCCAGGCGACGCTCCTGAAGAGTGTCGATTTCGTCGCCATGGCGGCCACGGCGGGCGGCCGCCTGCGGGATCAGTCGACCGTGCGGGGCGACATCGAGAGCATTCGCAACTGGATCAAGCAGCGGGCCGACGGCTCGAAGCTCGACCTCGGCAAGCTCTACGTGGTCGGCAGCGGCCTCGGCGCCGCGGTGGCCGCCGGCTGGACCGTGGGCGACGCCGCCTGGCCGCCCATCGCCACCGGCCGGCAGGGAGGCGACGTCAAAGGCCTGGTGATGATCGACCCGGCCTTCGTGACCAAGGGCTTCTCGATCGGCAAGCCCCTGGCCAGCGAGCCGCTCAAGACCGAACTGCCGATCCTGCTCATCGCCGGCGGCGAGGACAAGGACGCCGTGAAGGTGTTTGACCAGCTCAAGCGGGCACGGCCGAATGCGTGGTTCGACAGCCGTCTGTTCGACGCCGAGGAGCGGCGGAACACGTCGCCGGCGAAGGACAGCGAGGCCTCGCTCCTGTTCGTCAAGCTCGGCGGCCGCCTGTCCGGCGACAAGCTGGCCGCGGCCCGGAGTGCGGATGCTCGTCAGCCCGACCCGGCCCGACTGATCCTGGCATTCATCGCCAACGTCGCCGCGCGGGACCGCTGAGGCCGTCCGCCGGAGCGTCACGGCCGCCCCAACCACGAGGCGTTGATCGCCGGCGGTGAGGGGCGGGCCACGGGCGCGGCGCCGACCGGCGGCTCGATGGATCGCCCCGCCTCGGCGCCCCCGACCAGCCCGATCGACTCGGGCGGCGGCAGCGCGAGTTCCGCGCCGATCGGGAGCAGGCCGGGATCGCGCAGGATGCCGCGGTTGGCCTCCCAGATCGCCGCCGCTGCCGACGGCGTACCGTAGAACCGGATGGCGATCGCGGTCAGGTCGTCGCCGTCGCGAACGCGGTAACTGGCCGCGGGCGCCGGGGCAGGCGGCCCACGAAAGCCGGCGGCCGCGTCGTCTCCGCGCCGGGTCCAGCCCACTGCCAGCGGCGGTGGCCGCTGGCCGTCAAGCAAGGGCGGCGGGGGCACCGCCAGGGTCGTGCGGTAGTGCGACGCGAGATCCGGACCTGCCGCCGCCATGCCGTGCGGAACGGCCGGCAGGGGCGCCGGCGGGGGCGGCGGCACGTAGTCGCTCCGGGGCGGAGGAGGCGACGCCGGCGGACCGGCCGACCACGGGGTGACCGCCACCGCCCCCGGCGCAGCCGCTCCCGCATCAAGCGGCAGTGCCTGCGGGGCGGGTCCGGCAACGACCTGCTGCGGCCAAGCCGCCGGCGGCTCCTGGGTGGACCGCCACCACGAGGCCAACTGTACCCCGGCGGGGGCCGCCAACGATGCGCCCGCCGCGATCATGCCCAGACCGATCACCAGACGCAGGCTTCGGGCCAGACCGTCCATCCGAACCTCCCGGTGGACACGAACGGCCGAGATGCCACGCGGGGCCGGTCCACCAGACAACCATGCCACCCACGCCGACGTCCGGCAGCCGTCGACCGCCGGCGGTGAACGGCGGGGCCTCGCCCGCCGACGCCGCGACCGCTGCGGCAGTCATCACCCGCAGGGTCTTCGCGACCCGCACCGCTTGCCAGGGTGGCTCAGGCCGGCTGCGCGACGGCCCGCTCGGTGGCGGCCGGCATACCGAAGCGGTGCTGCAGGCGGAGCACCAGCGGGGCGGCGATGTAGATCGTGCTGTAGGTGCCCGAGATCACGCCCACGAGCATCGTGAAGGCGAAGGCATGGATGCCCGGCCCGCCGACCACGTACAGGAGCAGCACGGCCAGGAGCAACGTGCCCGAGGTGAGGATCGTGCGGCTGAGCGTCTGGTTCACCGCCCGGTCCACCATCTCGGGCGTCACGAACTTGGCCTTGCCGCGGATCTCCCGGAGCCGGTCGAAGATCACGATCGTGTCGTTGATCGAGAACCCGACGATCGTCAGCAAGGCAGCGACCACGTCGAGGCTGATCCGGAACTCGTCGACCTGGGCCCAGCCGAGGAACGGGGCCAGGTAGCGGCTCGCCGCCAGGAAGGCCAGCGCGATGAGCACGTCGTGCGCGAGCGCGACCACCGCGGCCAGGCCGAAGGCGACGTTCTGGAACCGGATCCAGACGTACAGCACGATCAGGGCCAGGCTCGCCAGCAGGGCGTAGACCGCCGTCACGCGGGTGTTGCCGGCGACCTTGCCCCCGATCGCGTTGGCCGACAGGTAGACCGGCGTGTCGTTGATCGCAGCCTCCATCTTCGCGAGCACGCGCCGGGCGGCGTCGGCATCGAGCGAGGTCGAGAGCGCCCAGTCGCGGCACGGCTTGCTGGCGAAGGCGTCGGGCTCGTCCGACTGCAGGTCGAACTCCGCGTCGGCGAGGCCCTCGGCGGCGAGGGCCTCGCGGAGCTTCGCCGCGAGGGCGGGGCGGGCGATCTTCTCGGGGAACGTGAGCGGCACCACGGTGCGGAGCGGGGCGGGCTCCCCCTCGGCCGGCTCGGCGACGCCGGGAATCGGCTCGATGCCGCCGATCCGCATGCTCGCGGTCGCCAGCCGCCCCGGGAAGGCCTCCTTCAAGAGCCGCTCCACCTCCTGCTCGTCCTGATTGGAGGTGTCGATCTTGAACCGCCGGTCCGACATGCCGTCGGCCAGCTTCACGCTGCTGACGGTCGCCGACTCGAGCTTCTCCGCCACGAGCCGCCGGACCTCGGCGATCGGCAGCTCCTGGCCCTCCTTGAACTGAACCTGCACGCTCGTGCCGCCGGTGAAGTCGATGTCGAAGAGCTCGGAGCCGCGGCGGTAGGCGGCCAGCGCGCCCAGGGCGATGACCACCAGGGAGAGCGCCACCGCCGGGCGGATCCAGCGGACGAACTCGAGATTCGGATTGCCGAGCAGCCGGCCCATCGTGAGCTTCTTGAGCCACCGCGACCGCTCGGCGAGGTCGAACACCACCCGGGCACAGAAGACCGCGGTGAACAGGTTGAGCAGCAGGCCGAGGATCAGGGTGATCGCGAAGCCCTTGAGCTGATCGGTGCCGATCGCGAACAGCACGATGCCCGTGATCAGCGTGGTCAGATTCGAGTCGATGATCGTGGAGAAGGCCCGCTGGAAGCCGTTGCGGATCGCCATCCGCACCGCCGCGCCCCGATCCATCTCCTCCCGCATCCGCTCGTAGATCAGGACGTTCGCGTCGACCGCCATGCCCACCGAGAGCACGAGGCCCGCGATGCCGGCCAGCGTGAAGGCGACCTTGAAGGAGATCATCAGGGCCAGCACGAGCACGACGTTCAGCAGCACCGCCAGGTCGGCCACCACGCCCGAGAACCGGTAGTAGGCGAACATGAACGTGAGCACGACGATCGTGGCCAGGAGCATCGCCTGGCCCGCGGAGCGGATCGTGTCGTCGCCGAGTTGGGCGCTGATCTGCTGCTCGCTGATCGGCTCGGGCTCGAGCGCCGCCGGCAGGCTGCCGGCATTGAGCACCTCGACCAGCACGTCGACGTCGGACTGCTGGAAGTCGCCGGTGATCTGGCCGCTCGAGGTGATGGTGCTGCGGATCACCGGGGCCGACTGGAGGACGTCGTCGAGCACGATACCCAGCCGGCTCGTGAGCCCGTTGGCCGGATCGGGCAGGTTGCGGCTGGTGAGCACGCCGAACTTGGCCGCGCCCCGGGAGTTGAGCAGGAAGCTCACACAGGGCCCGAGCGTGGCGTCGTCGATGTCGGGACTCACGCGGCTCAGGTCGCCGCCCGTGACGTTGAAGCGGTCGAGCATCACGAGCACCTCCGGGCTGCCGTCGGCGGCCGGGCGGGTCACCATCTGGTCGTCCACCTGCATCTTGGCCGGGTCGAACTTCACCCAGCGGGCCGCCGGCTCACCCTGCAGCCGCACCGTCTGGCCCCGGAACTTCTCCGCCTGGGCGATCGCCGTGCGGTGCCGGGGATCGGCCCGGTTCGCGACGATCCGAAACTCGAGCACGCCGGCGCTCGAGATCACGCGCTTGATCTGATCGACCTCCTCCTGCTCGACCTCCGGCAGGATGACCTCGATCTGGTCGAGACCGAACTGCCTGACGGTGACCTCCTTCTGACCGCCCGGATTGACGCGGCGGCTGACCGCGGCCACGAGCTTGTCCATCGGGACGGGCTCCGTCTCGGGCACGATCTCGTAGTCGATGGCCAGGCCGTCGGCGGCGTCGCGCCGCGCCAGTTCCCGCAGTTCGGCCCGGTCGAAGGCAGCCCCCTTGATCGCCGCGAGGAAGGCCTCCCGGGCCGCGGCATCGCCCCCCAGCCGCACCGTCAGCCGCCGGCTCCCCTGCCGCTCGAGCTTCGCATCGGCGCCATCCTGGGCCGCCAGGATCCGCTCGACGCCGGCCACGCAGTCCTCGACGCGGGCCTCGGCCTGCCGGCCGGTGGCCACCTCGTACACGAGGATCAGTCCACCCTTGAGATCGATGCCCAGCCGGGGCGGCCAGCCGAACCAGCAGATCGTGGCCCCCGCGGCCAGCGACACGAGCACGGCCGCGATCCGGCCCCACATGTCGGGCACCTTGAAGAACCGGGCCACGAGCCAGGCCAGGAGCGTCGCGCCGACCAGGATGGCCAGGGCGATCACCCAGCCGGCGCCGGGCGCCTGCCACCAGGGCCGCTGCACGACGGCCGGGGCGGCCTCCGTGGCCATCGCGACGAGGGTCAGGAGCGGAGACGCGGTGTTCATGCTGGTTCTCGACGGGACGAAAAAGGGATCGGCCACCGGGCGGCCGTCAGGATTCGGGGGTCTCGGTGGAGTCGCCGCCGTCGCGGAGCACGCGGCCGATGCTGGCGAGCGTCACGGTGAGCTTCGCGTTCGCCGACTCGTCGATCCGGAGCGTGACGCGGTCGGCATCGCGATCGACGGCCACGACCGTGCCGTAGATGCCCGCCGAGGTCACGACCCGATCGTTCTTCTTGAGGCCGCCGAGCATGGCCTGCTGCTTCCGCACCCGCTCCCGCTCCGGCCGAAAGAGCAGGAGGTAGGCCGCTACGCCGATCGCCACCAAGGGCAGGAGTTGCAGCGGGAGCGGCGGTGCCGGCTGCTCGGGAGCGGCCTGCGCCAGGCAGACGGTCGTCGCCGGAAAGGCACTCGCGGACAGCCGGACGACGGGCGGCATGGCGGACGAAACCAGGGCTCGGGGAGCCGCGGCGGGGTGGACCCCGGGCGGCGGGAAAACCGCAGAATGTAGTGGCAATTCCGCAGGACGGACAAGTCGGCCGCGTGGGCTGCGGGCTGGGGGGCCCTCAGCCGGTCTCGTCGGCGGGCGACGCGTCGGGCCGCCAGGCCGCGGCCACCTCGCCGGCGACCTCGGCGAACCGTCCGGCCACGATCGCTTCGCGCAGCCGGGCGACGAGCCGCTGATAGAAGGTGAGGTTGTGGATCGAGGCCAGGATCGGCCCGAGCATCTCGCCGGCGAGGAACAGGTGGCGGATGTAGCTGCGGCTGTGGCGGCAGGCCAGGCAGGGGCAGCCCTCCTCCAGCGGCCGCTGGTCGGCGGCATGGCAGGCGTGCCTGAGCTTGACCGGGCCGGCGAAGGTGTAGGCCAGCGCCGTCCTGCCGCACCTGGTGGGCAGCACGCAGTCGAACATGTCGATGCCGGCGGCCACCGCCATCACGATGTCCTGCGGCTGGCCGACGCCCATCAGGTAGCGGGGCCGGTCGGTCGGCAGCCAGGGCATCGTCGCGCCCAGCGCGTCCCGCATCGCGTCGGGCCCCTCCCCGACCGAGAGCCCGCCCACCGCGTAGCCCGGGAATCCCATGGCCACGAGCGCCTCGGCGCTCTCCCGCCTGAGGTCCGGCTCGAGCCCCCCCTGCACGATCCCGAACACGGCCTGCTCGGGCCGCCGCCGCGCCGCCAGGCAGCGTTCGGCCCAGCGGAGCGACCGCCGCATCGCGTCGGCCACCGTCGCCCGGTCGGCGGGCAGCGCCACGACGTGATCAAGCTGCATGGCGATGTCGGCCCCGATCCGCTCCTGGATCCGGATCGCCGACTCGGGCGTGAGCTCCACGGGCGAGCCGTCGAGATGCGAGCGGAAGAAGGCCCCCTCCTCGGTCACCTTCACCTGCTGGGCGAGGCTGAACACCTGGAAGCCGCCCGAGTCGGTGAGCGTGGGCCCGTCCCAGCCCATGAACGCCGCGAGCCCGCCCCCCTGCTCCACCACCGCCTCGCCGGGCCGCAGGTGGAGGTGGTAGGTGTTGGCGAGGATCACGCCCGCCCCGGTCTCACGCACCCGCCCGATGTCGACGCCCTTGACCGTGGCCGCCGTGGCCACGGGCATGAACAGGGGCGTGGCCACACTGCCATGTGGCGTGGTGAGCGTGCCGGCCCGCGCGGCCCCGTCGGTCGCCTGCAGCGTGAACGCGAAGCCTGGTTGCATAAGGGCTGTGGTCCAGGGCTAAGGGCACGAACGCCGCGCGGATTCGGAGCCGGCGGTGACGGGCTCGGAGGAGGCGAATGCCACGCGGACTCGGAGCCGGCGGTGACATGCTCGAAGCCGGCGGATTTTGTGAGGACTGACTCGAGGGCGATAGCCAGGCCCAAGTTTCACAAAATTCACCGGCTTCTGCGCGTGCCCCCGACCGACTCCGCCGAACGCATCGTTGAGCTGCCGGTCGCATGCCTGGGCACAAGGTCGCGGGAGGGGTTGCCCGTGCCAATCGAGCCGGCGTTGGAAACCGAGCGCAGCAAGGATTGCGGAGCGAGGTTTCCATCGAGCGACCGGAAGGCAGGATGCCTGGAGGGAGCGTCCGGCGAGATGGCACGGGCAACCCCGCCCCACGGAAGGCTCGGCCTCAGAAGATCCCCAGCGCCTCGAGCGAATACCGCACGATCAGGCCGGCGACCACCACGCTCACCATGCTCATGAGCTTCACGAGGATGTTGAGGCTCGGGCCGCTCGTGTCCTTGAAGGGGTCGCCCACCGTGTCGCCCACCACCGCGGCCTTGTGGGCCTCGCTGCCCTTGCCGCCGTGGACGCCGCTCTCGACGTGCTTCTTGGCGTTGTCCCAGGCGCCACCGGAGTTGGCCATGAACACGGCCACGCAGAAGCCGGTCGTCAGGCCGCCCACGAGCAGGCCGAGCACGCCGCTGACGCCGAGCAGGAGCCCGACGACCACCGGCACCGCCAGGGCGAGCACCGACGGCAGCACCATCTCCCGCTGCGCCGCCTTCGTGCTGATCGCAACCGGGGCCGCGTAGTCGGGCAGGTCGGTGCCCTGCATGATGCCCGGCTTCTCGCGGAACTGCCGCCGGACCTCCTCGACCATGCCTTTCGCGGCCCGGCCGACGGCCTTCATCGTCAGGGCACAGAACACGAACACGCTCATCGCCCCCACGAACATGCCCACCAGCACCTTGGGGTTCATCAGCGTGACGTCGTAGAACCGCATGTAGTCCCGCATGGTCGCCTTCTTGACGTCGACGATCCGGTTCTCGTTGACCAGTTGCGAGACGAGCTCCGGCGCCGGTGCCGCCTCGGCGAGCGCCCCGCGGACGGCGCCCTGCAGGCCCGTCACGGCCGGGGCCAGGATCTCCTTGCCGTCGCGGCCCCTGCGGCCGTCGAGCACGGCCGGGTCGAGCACCATGTAGACGCGGTTGC
>JBJTAA010000042.1:0-3609 GCA_046090525.1 Planctomycetota bacterium | reverse complement strand
GGCGGCGATTCCTGCACCGCCTCGTCCCGCCATAGACTTTTCGGATTCCGGAGACGGCACGACGGCGCACGGTGGCGCCGGATGTGCCGGCGGCGAGCGGACGAGGCGGTGATGCGGCAATCGAACGACCGGCCCCTGTTTCACGTGAAGATCTGCGGCGTCACGTCGCCGACCGACGCCCGCTTGGCCGCGGCGGCGGGCGCCGACGCCGTGGGCTTCAACTTCGTGCCCGGGTCGCCGCGGCGGATCGATGCGGCGCTCGCCCGGGAGGCGGTTGAATCGCTGCCGCCCGGCGTGCTGGCGGTGGGCGTGTTCGCCGGCGCGACCGCCGCCGAGATGCTCGCCATCGCCGCGGCCGCCCGCCTGCACGCGATCCAGCTCCACGGTCACCTCGACGCCGGCGACTCCGCCCATGACCCGCCGGCCAGATGCGCCGAGCTCGCCGGGCTGCCGGTGATCCGCGCCCTGCGGATGGGCGACGACGGGCTCGCGACGGCCCGGCGCTGGCTCGAGGCCGCGGCCGCCGCCGGTCGCCGGCCCGACATGCTCGTCGTCGATGCCGGCGTGCCGAAGGGTGAGGTGGCTGGACGGCTCGGCGGCACCGGCCACCGCGTCGATTGGGAAGCCTTCGCCCGTGAAGCCCCGCTGGGGCTGCCGGCGGCCCTGGCGGGCGGGCTCTCGCCCGAGAACGTGGCCGCGGCGGTTCGGGCGACCGGCGTGGTCGCCGTCGACACGGCCAGCGGCGTCGAGACGTCGCCCGGCCGCAAGGACGCCGAGCGGATGCGGGCCTTCGTGGTGGCGGCTCGCACCGCCCTGGGCCTGCCCGGCTAACCCTGTCCGAATCGCCCCGAACGGCTAAGATACCGGCGTCTCGGGGCCGCTTCGGGCCCCCTGCTCTCGCCCACGCTCCGCTCCCAATCGTCCGTTCAAGGAGGTCCTCCGTGTCGCACGTCGAAACCCGCCTGCCCTACAAGGTCGCCAACCTCGCCCTCGCCGACTGGGGCCGCAAGGAGATCCAGCTCGCCGAGAACGAGATGCCCGGCCTGATGGCCCTGCGGGAGAAGTACGGCCGCACCAAGCCGCTCGCCGGCGCGCGGATCGCGGGTTGCCTCCACATGACGATCCAGACGGCCGTGCTCATCGAGACGCTCAAGGAGCTCGGGGCCGAGGTCACCTGGAGCAGCTGCAACATCTTCTCCACCCAGGACCACGCGGCCGCCGCGATCGCCAAGGCGGGGATCCCGGTCTACGCCTGGAAGGGCATGACGAACGAGGAGTTCGACTGGTGCATCGAGCAGACGCTGTTCTTCCCGGACGGCGAGCCGCTCAACATGATCCTCGACGACGGCGGCGACCTGACCGCGATGGTCCACCAGAAGTATCCGGAACTGCTCGGCGGCATCCGCGGGCTGTCGGAGGAGACGACCACGGGCGTCCACCGGCTCTACCAGATGCATGAGGCGGGTGAGCTCAAGCTGCCGGCGATCAACGTCAACGACTCCTGCACCAAGAGCAAGTTCGACAACCTCTACGGCTGCCGCGAGAGCCTGGCCGACGGCATCAAGCGGGCCACCGACGTGATGGTGGCCGGCAAGGTGGTGGTGATCGCCGGCTACGGCGACGTCGGCAAGGGCTGCGCCCACGCGATGAAGGCGCTCGGGGCGCGGGTGATCGTCACCGAGATCGACCCGATCAACGCCCTCCAGGCGGTGATGGAGGGCTACGAGGTGACCACCATGGAGGAGGCCGCCCCGCGGGGCCAGATCTTCGTGACGGCCACCGGCTGTCGCGACGTGATCCGGGGCGAGCATCTCTCCCGGATGCCGAACGACGCCATCGTCTGCAACATCGGCCACTTCGACCTGGAGATCGACGTCGCCTGGCTGGAGAACACCAAGGGCATCAAGAAGGTGGAGATCAAGCCCCAGGTGGATCGCTACACGCTCCCGTCCGGCAACTCGGTGATCGTGCTGGCCGAGGGGCGGCTCGTGAACCTCGGGTGCGCCACCGGCCATCCGTCGTTCGTGATGAGCACGAGCTTCACCAACCAGGTCCTGGCGCAGCTCGCCCTCTGGACGGAGAGCGAGAAGTACGACGTGGGCGTGCACCTGCTGCCCAAGAAGCTCGACGAGGAGGTGGCCCGGCTGCACCTCGACAAGCTGGGCGTGAAGCTGACCCGGCTCACCCCCGAGCAGGCCGCCTACATCCACGTGCCGGTCGAGGGGCCGTACAAGCCCAGCTATTACCGCTATTGAAGAGCGGCCGATCGGCCCGCTGATCCGTGCCGAGGCCGCAGGGGCGGCCGTGCTCGTGCGTGTTCTCCCGCGCCTTGCACGTTCAGACGAATCCGTCGTAGCCGCGGGGCTGCGCGCCGGCGGTTCCGTCCCAGACCGGTTCGCGGTTTCCGCGGACCAGCGGCCCGTGGCTACTTCTCCGGCAGTGGCCCGCGAGGGGTCGCCCGTGCCAATCGAGCGGCGTTGATGGCCGAGCGCAGCCAGGATGGCGAAGCGAGGCCAGCATCGAGCGACCGGAGGGCAGGATGCCCGCAGGGAGCGTCCGGCGAGATGGCACGGGCGACCCCGAGCCTCGCAGGACGTTGCCCCACTGGACCGATGAGCGGGCAACACCCAGCCTGTTTCCCGTGAAACGGCTGGTTTCCGGTGGGCGCGAGCCTCGGGCGGCCGCGAGGCACGCCGAGCGGTTCCACGTGAAACCTGGTGGCGTGCGGGCTTTGGCGACCCTGGGCAGAGTCGGCGGTTTCACGTGGAACTGCCGTGGCGACCTTGCGCGGCGGGCCGTTTCTGGCGCGGCCGAGGTCGCGACGTATCGGTCCTGCCCGACGTGGCCGATACACGGAAAGCACCAGTTGTGCACGAGCGAACGTCGGCAAGGATTCTGCGCGTGGGAAGGATTTTGTGCGTGGCCAACCAGAAGGGGGGCGTCGGCAAGACGACCACCGCCTGCAACGTCGCCGCCGGCCTGGCCCACGGAGGGCTGCGGACGCTGCTCGTCGACCTCGACCCGCAGTGCAACGCGACCACGGGATTCGGCGTCATGCCGGCGGCCGTGCATCCGCTCGTCTCGGAGGCGCCGCTCCACGAGTCGATCGTGGCCACCGCCCTGCCCGAACTGTTCGTGCTGCCGGGCAGCCGCAGCGTCCGCGACGTCGAGCGGATCGCCGCGGCCGCGCGGCAGGGCTCGGCCGTGCTCGAGGGGCACCTGGCCCGCGGGCTCGCCGCCTGGGACTACTGCCTGATCGACTGCCCGCCGTCGGCCGGCGAGCTGACGAGGGCGGCCCTGGCCGGCAGCACCGAGGTGCTGATGCCCATCCAATGCGAATACTTCGCCCTCGAGGGTCTCACGCAGATGATCGAGGTGATCCGCGACGTGATGCAGGCGCGGCCGGGACGCCTCTCCTTCAGCGGCATCGTGCTGACGATGCACGACGCCAGCCTCGAACTCACCGCCGAGGTGGAGCGCGAGGTCCGCGACTTCTTCGGCGAGATCGTCTTCGAGACGGTCATCCCGCGGGACGTGGCGGTGGCGGAGGCCCCCAGCCACGGCCGCAGTGTCATCGATTACGCGCCGCGCTCACAGGGAGCGCGGGCC
>JBJTAA010000041.1:0-29314 GCA_046090525.1 Planctomycetota bacterium | reverse complement strand
CTGCCCGCCGGCGTCGACATCAAGATCAAGGCCTCGTCGCGGTCGTAGTCGCGACGGGGTGAGACGGAGACGAGAGAAACTCAAGGACACACGGGAGCGTCGACGAACGGCATGCTTGGAAGGCGTCGCGGGTAAGGCCCGGAGAGGCCTCGCCGCCCAGGTGGGTGGCAGGTCCGGGTGCTCCCCGAGCCAGCGGCTTCGAGCGTGAGGAGCGGCCGGCCATGGGCCATTTGGGCTCGTGGGCGGCGGCGTGTCGGCGATGCAGACCGTCATGACAACCATGGCCACCACCTCGAAACCCGCCGCCGACAAGCCCGGACGCCCCGGCCTCTTGGGCCGCAAGATCGGCATGACGCAGGTCTTCGACGCCGAGAGCGGCGTCGTCGTGCCGGTGACCGTGATCGAGGCCGGTCCGTGCCCGGTGACGTGCGTGCGGACGCCCGAGCGCGACGGTTACGCCGCCGTCCAGATCGGCTTCGCCGACAAGCCGCGGCGGCTGGCCAGCCGGGCGATCCGCGGGCAGGTCGCCAGTCTCGACGGCCGGCGGGCCAAGCGGCGGGCCGAGGCGGGCGTGGCCACGCTGCCCAAGGCCGACTGCGAGCCGCAGCGGTTCGTCCGCGAACTCCGCGGCGTCTACGAGGGCGTCGAGGTGGGGCAGAAGTTCACCGTCGAGGTTTTCGACGGCGTCGAGTTCGTCGATGTGGTGGGCACCACCAAGGGGCGAGGCACCGCGGGCGTCATGAAGCGGCACGGCTTCAAGGGGCAGCGGGCCAGCCACGGCGTCAAGAAGGTGCATCGCCATCAGGGTGGCACCGGGCAGAACACGTCGCCCGCCCGCGTCTTCAAGGGCAAGCGGATGGCGGGCCGCTACGGCAACGAGCGGTCCACGATGCGGAACATCAAGCTCGTGCGCATCGACAAGGATGCCAACCTGCTGCTCGTCCGCGGGGCGGTGCCCGGCCCCAACGGCTCGTTCGTGACCGTCCTCAAGACCAACAAGTTCAAGAAGGCCGGGGCGGCCACGCCGGCCGGCAAGAAGAAGGGCGGTGCCAAGTGAATCTCGCCGTCTACGACATGGCCGGCAAGAAGGTCGGCTCCTACGAGATCGACCCTGCCGAGCTCGCGCCGAAGATCAACAAGCAGCTGCTGCACGACGCGGTGGTCATGTATCAGGCCAACGCCCGGCAGGGCACGCAGAAGACCAAGACCCGCGGCGAGGTGGCCGGCTCGACCAAGAAGCTCTATCGCCAGAAGGGCACGGGCAACGCCCGCGCCGGTGGTCGCCGCAGCGGCACGCGGCGGGGCGGTGGTCACATCTTCGCGAAGCGGCCCCGCGACTTCGGCTGGCGGATGCCCCGCAAGGCGCTCCAGGCGGCCACCCGGATGGCGCTGGCGGCCCGGCTGGCCGACGACGAGGTGAAGGTGGTCGACGCCATCGAGGTCGCGGGTCCGAAGACGGCCCCCGTGGCCAAGATGCTCGCCGCCCTCGGCGTGGGCGGGCAGGCGACCGTGCTCGTGGCTCCCGAGAAGCACGACCCCGACTTCTGGAAGAGCGCCCGCAACATCGCTGGCGTGTCGGTCTCGCCCGTGGCGGAGTTGAATGCCTGGTCGATTCTCCAGCCCCGGTCGATCGTGATCACGAAGGCCGCCCTCGACGCGGTGCGGGCGGCGGCCAAGGCTGCGTCGGCCCCGGCCGCCAAGGCCCCGCGGCGGTCGGCGGCCCGTCCCGCGAAGTCCCGGAAGGAGTCGACCTGACCCATGGCCGTTCCCGTCCCTCCCCCGCCCGCCCTCAATCCCCGGCTCGAGCCGGCGCACGTGATCCTGCGTCCGCTGGTGACCGAGAAGGGCATGCACCGGGCCAATCGCAACAACGCCTATTCCTTCGAGGTCGCCATGGAGGCCACGAAGGCCGACGTCCGGCGGGCCGTCGAGGAACTGTTCAACGTCAAGGTCGAGAAGGTCGCCATCCAGAACCGTCGCGGCAAGGTGCGGCGGGGCCGGATGCGGAAGATCGTCACGAAGCCCTGGAAGAAGGCGATCGTCACCCTGTCCGCCGAGTCCAAGATCAACCTGTTCTAGTTCAATCCGGGCTCGTCGCCGCACGAGCACCAAACGCCTTTCGAGTCACACCCATGGGCATCCGCACCTACAAGCCGACCAGTCCTGGCCGCCGCGGCGCGAGCGTCTCGGACTTCGCGGAGCTGACGCCGGGCGCCGAGGTGCCCAAGGGGCTCCGGTTCCGCAAGCGGAAGACCGGCGGTCGCAACAACCAGGGCAAGATCACCGCCCGGCATCGCGGCGGCGGTCACAAGCAGCACTACCGCCTGATCGACTTCAGGCGGAACAAGGACGGCGTGCCCGGCACGGTGCATTCGATCCAGTACGATCCGAACCGCACCTGCCGCGTGGCGCTCATCCACTACGCCGACGGCGAGAAGCGGTTCATCCTGGCCCCCGACGGCCTGGCGGTGGGCCGCACGATCGAGAGCGGCGAGACGGCGGCTCCCGAGGTGGGCAACTGCCTGCCGATGTCGGCGATCCCGCTGGGCATGCAGGTGCACAACATCGAGATGCAGCCGGGCCGCGGCGGCCGGATGTGCCGCTCGGCCGGTGCGGCCGCCACGCTCGTCGCCCGCGAGGCGGGCTGGGCCCAGCTCACGCTGCCCTCGGGCGAGATTCGGCGCGTGCCCGCCGCCTGCCGGGCGACGATCGGCGTGATCGGCAACTCCGAGCACATGAACATCCGCCTGGGCAAGGCCGGCCGCTCCCGCTGGATGGGCATCCGCCCGTACGTGCGTGGCACGGCCATGAACCCGATCGACCATCCGCACGGCGGCGGCGAAGGTCGCACGAAGGGGGGCCGGCATCCGGTCAGCCCGACCGGCAAGAGCGCCAAGGGTGGCGGCACCCGCAAGCCGCGGAAGCCCTCGGGTGCCTCGATCCTCCGGCGCCGCAAGAGCCGCCGCTACGGCCAGTTGAAACTGAGGTAACGCCATGGGACGCAGTTCGAAGAAGGGGCCCTACGTCGACCCCCGCGTGTTCGAGAAGGTGGAGGCCCAGCTCGCCAGCGGCAAGCGGGGCCCGATCAAGACGTGGTCGCGGGCCTGCACGATCGTGCCCGAGTTCGTCGGCATCACGTTCATGGTCCACAACGGCAAGCAGCACCTGAAGGTGTTCGTGACCGAGGACATGGTCGGCCACAAGCTCGGCGAGTTCGCCCCCTCGCGCACGTTCCGGGGCCACGGCGGCAAGGCGAAGGAGGCTCCGGCGGCGAAGTAGCCCCCGAGGTGAAGCGATGCCCTACACGGCCATGCACAAGTACGCCCGGATCAGCCCCCGCAAGGTGCGGGCGCTGGCCGACCTCGTCCGCGGCAAGTTCGCCGACGAGGCGCTCGACATCCTGCGGTTCCAGCCGCACCGGGGGGCCCGGATGCTGGAGAAGGTGATCAAGAGCGCCCTCGGCAACGCCGAGAACCAGCAGGCCAGCGGCATCGACGACCTCGTGGTGGTCGACGCCCGGATCGACCCCGGCCCGATGTTCAAGCGGCACCGGCCGCGGGCCCGCGGCATGGCGTTCGGAATCAAGCGGCGGATGTCACACATCAAGGTCGCGCTCGACGCTCCGGCGGCGGGCGACGGCGGAGCGGAGTGAGGGCACGGGCACATGGGTCAGAAAGTTCATCCCACCGGGTTCCGCACGGGCGTCACCGAGCCCTGGAAGAGCCGCTGGTACGCCTCGAAGAAGGAGTTCCGCGGGCTCCTGCTCGAGGACGTGAAGGTCCGGCATTTCCTGAAGACGAAGTATCGCGCCGCCGCGATCCCGAAGGTGGAGATCGAGCGGACGCGCGACGAGGTCAAGGTGATCCTGCACTGCGGCCGCCCCGGCGTGATCATCGGCCGCAAGGGGCAGGAAGTGGACCGGCTGCAGGAGGAGCTCGAGCAGCTCCTCGGCCGGAAGGTGAATCTCAAGGTCGAAGAGGTGTCGCGTCCGGAGATCCAGGCGCAGCTCGTGGCCGAGGACATCGCCGACCAGCTCTCCAAGCGGGCCGCCTTCCGGCGGACGCTGAAGCGGGCGCTCGACGCCACCATGGACGCCGGCGCCAAGGGCGTGAAGATCCAGCTCGCCGGCCGGCTCGGCGGGGCGGAGATGTCGCGGTGCGAGAAGGGGATCGCCGGGTCGATGCCCCTCTCCACGCTGCGGGCCAAGATCGACTACGGGTTCTGCGAGGCACCCACCCCGCAGGGCAACATCGGAATCCAGGTTTGGGTGAACCAAGGCATGTACGAGGAGGATGGCGATGGCGCTGATGCCCAAGAGGGTCAAGCACCGAAAAAGCCAAAGAGGTCGTATAAGAGGTGACGCCTCCCGCGGGAACCGCGTCGTCTTCGGCGACTTCGGCCTCCAGGCCGAGCAGGCGGGCTGGCTTCCGGCGGCGACCATCGAGGCGGGCCGAATCGCGGCGCAGCAGTACCTGCGCGCCGAGGGGCGGCTCTACGTCCGCGCCTTCCCGCACAAGCCGATCACCTCGATCCCGCTCGAGACCCGAATGGGCAAGGGCAAGGGCGAGCCGGAGTACTGGGCGGCGGTGGTGAAGCCCGGCATGGTGCTCTACGAGATCGGGGGCGTCTCCGAGGAGGCGGCCCGGATCTGCATGGCACGGCTGGCCCACAAGATGCCCCTGCGGGTGCGATTCGTGAAGCGACGGGTGATGTAGGGTCGAACCAATGAGCAAAGCCAAAGAACTCAGGGAGATGGGCGACGAGCAGATCCGGCTCGTCTGGAAGGACGCGGCCGAGTCGCTCTTCCGGCTGCGGGTCCAGGCGCAGACGGAGAAGTTGGCCGCGCCGTCCGAGATCCGGAAGCACCGCAAGACGATCGCCCGCTGCCAGACCATCCTCAACCAGCGGGGCACGCTCGTGCCGCCTGCCGCCGCGGCAGGCGGGGCGGCGAGCTGACCCCCGGCCACACACAGGACACGTCCCAGGAACGAGCCCATGCCCAAGCGAGTCGAGACAGGAACCGTCACGAGCGCCGCGTCGCGGAAGACGCGGCGGGTGGAGGTGCCGCGGATCGTGCGCCACGCGAAGTACGGCCGCATCCTCCACCGCCGCACCGTCTGCCACGTGCACGACGAGCACGAGGCGTCGGGCCTCGGGGATCTCGTGGAGATCATCGAGTGCCGGCCGCGGAGCCGGACGAAGCGGTGGGAACTCGTGCGGGTGGTCGCCAAGAGCACGGCCGTCGACCTGGCCTCGCTCCGCAGCGGCGCGCGGGCGACGCGGCTGAAGGAGACCGCGGCCCGGGCCGAGGAGGCGGCGGCCACGGGCGAGCAACTGGCGGCGGGTGAGGCCGGAGAAGGGCGGGCGACATGATCCAGATGCAGACGCGGCTCAACGTCGCGGACAACACGGGCGCCAAGGAGGTGATGTGCTTCAAGGTGCTGGGCGGCAGCCGCAAGCGGACCGCCGGCCTGGGCGACATCATCATCTGCAGCGTCAAGAGCGTGATCCCCGGCAGCGACGTCAAGAAGAAGGCGGTCGTCAAGGCGGTCATCGTCCGCTGCAAGAAGCCGACCCGGCGGGCGGATGGCAGCTACGTGCGGTTCGACAGCAACGCCTGTGTGATCATCGACAACGACCAGAATCCGAGGGGCACCCGCATCTTCGGCGCCGTCGCCCGGGAACTGCGGGACCGCAACTTCATGAAGATCGTCAGCCTGGCGAGCGAGGTGGTGTGATGCTGATCAAGACGGGCGACGTCGTCGAGGTTCGCAGCGGCAACGACCGCGGCACGCGGGCCAAGGTGCTGGCCGTGCGGGCCGCGAAGCCGGGCCGCGGGGTGACCGTGGTCGTGGAGGGCGTCAACCGCGTGTTCCGGCACATCCGCCGCAGCCAGAAGAACCCGCAGGGCGGGCGGCTGAGCAAGGAGATGCCGATCGACGTGTCCAACGTGCTCATGGTGTGCACCGCCTGCGGCAAGGCGACCAGGCTCGGCACGCGCACCGGCGCCGATGGCGGCAAGGTGCGGTTCTGCCGGAAGTGCAACGCCGAGCTCGGCACGCTGCGGCGGCCGCGGGCGAAGGCGAAGGGCTAGGGCGACGGGCGGAGCGAACAGGACCACGCGACAGGATTCATCCGATGGCCAAGAAGACCAAGTCAACGAGCACGGCGACCCTCGAGCCGGCGGCCACGCCGCGGCTGCTCGAGCACTACGTGCAGACCGTGCGGCCGCACCTCGAGAAGACCCTCGGCCGCACCAATCCGCACGCCATCCCGCGGCTCGAGAAGATCGTCATCAGCATGGGCGTGGGCGCCGCCGTGACCGAGAAGAAGTACATCGACGAGGCCCTCGGGGCCCTCGCCCAGATCGCCGGCCAGAAGCCGATCGCCACCCTCTCGAAGGCGGCCGTCTCGGGCTTCAAGCTTCGGGAGAACCTGCCGATCGGCTGCAAGGTGACGCTCCGGGGCAACCGGATGTACGAGTTTTTCGATCGGCTGGTGTCGGTGGCGCTGCCGCGGGTGCGCGACTTCCGCGGCCTGTCGGCGACCGCCTTCGACGGCCATGGCAACTACAGCCTTGGCCTCTCCGAGCAGATGGTGTTTCCGGAGATCAACCCCGATCGCTACACGCGGCCCCAGGGCATGAACATCACGTTCGTCACCTCGGCCCAGACCGACGACGATTGTCGCGAGTTGCTGGTGGCGATGGGGCTGCCGCTCAAGAAGCAGGGAGGGGGCGACGCCGCGGCGTAGCGGCATCGGGCCCCGGCGAGACCGGCCGGCTGAGGATCCACACCGAAGAACGAAGGTATGGCAAGCAAATCGAAGATCGCGGCCGCCAAGCGGCCTCCGAAGTTTTCCACGCGGCTGGTGAGGCGGTGCATGCTCTGCGGCCGCCCCCGGGCGGTGTATCGCAAGTTCGGCACCTGCCGGATCTGCTTCCGCAAGCTGGCGGACCAGGGGTGCATCCCCGGTGTGAAGAAGGCGAGCTGGTAATCCCGCGGTTCACAAGAGGGCTCTGCTGACATGATGACCGATCCCATCGCCGACATGCTCACCCGGATCCGCAACGCGGTGCGGGTCGAACGGGCCACCGTCGAGGTCCCCACCTCGAAGGTGAAGCGCGGGCTGGCGGAAGTGCTGAAGCGCGAGGGCTTCATTTGGGACTGGCGGGAGGTCGAGGCCTCGCCGGTGCCCCGGCTCCAGCTGGAGCTCAAGTATGGCCCCAATGGCGAGCGGCTGATCCGGCACATCCGCCGGGTGAGCTCGCCCGGCCGCCGCGTCTACAGCCGTTCGGCCCGGCTCAAGCCGGTGCTCGGCGGCCTGGGGATTTCGGTGCTCTCGACCTCGAGCGGAGTGGTGAGCGACCGTGAGGCCCGGCAGAAGAAGCTGGGCGGCGAAGTTCTCTGCGAGTTGTGGTAGTCCCGAAAGGCCAGTCAGCATGTCCCGCATCGGCAAGAACCCGGTTCCCCTTCCCAAGGGCGTGAAGGCCTCCGTCAGCGGCGGAGCGCTCGTGGTGGAGGGGCCGCTCGGCAAGCTCGAGCATCGGCTCCATCCCGCCGTCCGCGTGCAGGTGGACGAGGCGCAGGCCCGGATCGTGGTCACCCGCGACGGTGACGGTCGGACGGCCCGCGCCGTGCACGGCCTGACGCGGGCCCTGGCGGCCAACATGGTCGAGGGGGTCACGAAGGGCTACGAGAAGCGGCTCGAGATCGTGGGCGTCGGCTACCTCGCCGCCGTCCAGAAGGACGTCCTCCAGCTCCGGGTCGGGTTCGCCAACGAGCTGCAGGTGCCGATCCCGAAGAACCTCACCGTCACCTGCCCCGACCAGACGCACGTCTCGATCAAATGCATCGACAAGCAGGCCGTCGGCCAGTTCGCCGCCGAGGTCCGGGCCATGCGGAAGCCGGAGCCCTACAAGGGCAAGGGCATCCGTTACGAGAACGAGCACGTCCGCCGCAAGGCCGGCAAGGCGGTCACCAAGTAACCCTCGCGGGGGCGGCTGCCGCCCTCCCGCACCACACCCCACGCAGCAACCATGGATCACGCCCGCACCATCCTCAGGCAACGCATCCGGCGCCGTTTCCGCGTCCGCAAGGCGCTCAAGGGCACCGCGGAGCGGCCCCGGCTCTCGGTGTTCCGCACCCACAAGCACATCTACGCCCAGGTCATCGACGACGCGTCCGGTCGGACGCTGGCCTCCGCCAGTTCGCTCGATCGCCAGCTCCGCGACGCGATCGGCTTCGGCGGCAACAAGCAGGCGGCCGAGGCGATCGGCAAGGCCGTCGCCGAGCGGGCCCGTGCCGCCGGCGTGACGAAGGTCTGCTTCGACCGCGGCAGTTTCAAGTATCACGGCCGTGTGGCCGCCCTGGCCGATGCCGCCCGGGCCGCCGGCCTCGAGTTCTGACCGCCCCGCCCACGAGCCACCAGCAGGAGACCAGAGAGACGTGTCCAGCGGCAAAGAATCGAAGACCGGCGGCGAGTTCGCCGAGAAGGTCGTCAAGGTGCGGCGGTGTGCCACGGTGGTCAAGGGTGGCCGCCGGTTCAGCTTCGCCGGCCTCGTGGTGGTCGGCAACGGCCGCGGCAAGGTCGGCTGTGGCTATGCCAAGGCCAACGAGGTGCCTCCCGCCGTCGAGAAGGCGATCAAGGACGGCATGAAGAACCTGATCGAGGTGCCGATCGAGTCGGGCACCATCCCGCATCGCGTCGAGGGCCGCTACGAGACCGCCAAGGTGGTGCTCCTGCCCGCGAGCCCCGGCACCGGGATCATCGCCGGCGCCGCCGTTCGGGCCGTCTGCGAGTCGGCCGGCATCCACGACGTGCTCACCAAGGCCCATGGCTCCACCAATCCGGTCAACCTCGTGAAGGCGGCGATCGAAGGCCTGAAGCAGCTTCGCACCCGCGACGAAGTCGAGCGGCTCCGGGGCGTGAGCCTTTCCTGAACCCCCAGCCGAACCGCACCCCAGAGACCGCCACGGACCGACCGCCATGAAGCTCGCCGACGTCAACAAGGGCATCCACAAGAACCGCAAGCGGCTCCGGGTGGGCCGCGGGCCGGGCTCGGGCCGCGGCCGCACCGCCGGGCGGGGCAACAAGGGCCAGGGGCAGCTCGCCGGCTGGTCCGCGGCCGGGATCTTCGAAGGGGGGCGGCTCCCGCTCATCCGCCGGATTCCGAAGCGGGGCTTCCACAACGCGCACGGCCGAATCGTGAAGAGCGTGAACGTCGAGGCCCTCGAGGCGGCCTGCTCCGCCGGGGCCGAGGTGACGCCCGCGTCGCTGCGGGCGGCGGGGGTCGCCAAGGGCATCTGGCACGAGCTCAAGATCCTCGGCAACGGCGAGCTTTCCAAGGCCCTCAAGGTCTCGGCCCATCACTTCAGCGAACGGGCCAAGGAAAAGATCCTGGCCGCGGGGGGCAGCGTGACCGAGATCCCCGGACCCGCCCCCCTGGAACGGAAGATCGGAAAGGCGTCGCGGAAAAAGCCGGCTGCCGGGTAGGGTATGCGGCCCAGCCGCATGCCCCGAGGAGTTCATCCCGTGCTCGAAAAGATCCGCGTCATCTTCACGATCCCCGAACTGCGGCAGAAGATCCTGCTCACGCTCGGCTTGCTCGCGATCTACCGGGTCGGCTGGCAGGTACCCCTGCCGATCGTCGATGCCGACGTGATGTCGGCCTTCTCGAAGGAGGCGGGCGGCGTCGGCGAACTGCTCCGCACGGTCGCGGTGTTCTCCGCCAGCCAACTCTCCCAGGCGACGATCTTCGGCCTGGGCATCATGCCCTACATCTCGGCCTCGATCATCTTCCAACTCCTGGGCACGGTCTGGCCGCCGCTCGAGCGGCTGCAGAAGGAGGGGGAGGCGGGCCGCAAGAAGATCAACGAATACACGCGGTACGCGACGGTGCTGATCTGCATCGTGCAGAGCTGGGCCTACGTCGCGTTCCTGGCCGCGCCGGGCCGCGAGCAATCGCTCATCCAGGAGGGCTTCCTGGTGGACGGTCGGCTGCCCTTCATCTGGCAGTTCGTGGCCGTGATGACGATGACGGCCGGCACCATCTTCCTGATGTGGCTGGGTGAGCAGATCGACGAGTTCGGGATCGGCAACGGCATCAGCCTGTTGATCATGGCCGGCATCCTCGCGGGGATGCCCGCGGCCCTGATCGAGCTCGCGGGATCCACCTCCTGGGAGGTGGGCGGCGGGGCCGGCAGCGGCAAGTTCGGCGTGGAGATGATCCCGGTGCTCGTGGCCCTGTTCATCGGCGTCGTGGCCGGCGTCGTGTTCATGACCCAGGGGCAGCGGCGAATCCCGACGCAGAGCGCCAAGCACGTCCGCGGCCGGCGGGTCTACGGCGGCACCCGCCAGTACCTCCCGCTGCGTGTCAACCAGGCCGGCGTGATGCCGATCATCTTCGCTAGCTCGCTGCTGCTGTTTCCGCAGTTCCTGTTCCAGTATCTGAGCCGCTCGTTCCCCGAGAGCGATCTGCTCCGCGGGCTCTACGAGTCGTTCACCCGCGGGCAGTCGTACCTCTACAACGTCGGCTACATCGCGCTGATCTACTTCTTCTGCTACTTCTGGACGGCGATCACCTTCAATCCGAAGGAGATGGCCGACAACCTCAAGAACTTCGGCGCCTTCATCCCCGGCTACCGTCCGGGCAAGCGCACGGCGGACTACCTGGAGCGGGTGATGGAGCGGATCACGTACGTCGGGGCCGGCTTCCTGGCGCTGGTCGCCGTGATTCCCACCGTGGCCGCCGGGTGGCTCGGCATTCCCTACCAGGCCGCGAGTTTCTACGGCGGCACGGGGCTCCTGATCGCCGTGAGCGTGGTGTTCGACCTCGTCCAGAAGATCGACAGTCATCTCGTGATGCGAAACTACAGCGGTCTGCTGGAGCGCAACTGAAGCCGGCCCCGCCCGCCCGGCAGTCTCGCCGGGTCCGTCCCCCGTCCTCGAGCCAGCATTCTCCCCCCATGCGGATCATCCTCATCGGGCCTCCGGGGGCGGGCAAGGGAACGCAGTGTCAGCGGCTGGTGGAGATGCTTCGCGTCCCGCATCTCTCCACGGGCGAGATGCTGCGGGAAGAGGTCAAGGCCGGGACCCCGGCGGGCGTCGAGGCGGCCGCCTTCATGGAACGGGGCCAGCTCGTCCCCGATCCGATCATCCTCGGCATGGTCAGCCGGCGCCTCTCCGAGCCCGACTGCCGGGATGGCTGCCTGCTCGACGGCTTTCCCCGGACGCTGCCGCAGGCCGAGACGCTCGACGACCTGCTGGAGCGGCGGGCGATGAGCGTCGACGGGGTGATCGAACTGGCGGTGCCGCGGGACGAACTCGTCCGGCGGATGCTGGCCCGCAAGCGGGCCGACGACGATCCGGAGATCTTCGCCAAGCGGATCACCAGCTTCGAGGTGCAGACGGCGCCCCTGCTCGAATACTACGACCGCCAGGGCAAGCTCGCCTCCATCGACGGCCTGGGCACGGCCGAAGAGATCTTCGAGCGTGTCCGGCAGGCGGTTCACCGCTTCGAGCGCCGCGGCCGGCGGCAGTGAACGCGGCGGCGTGCGGCGCGTCGGCGGGCCGGTATACTTCGAGGAATCAGGTCCCGATCCGGGGCCCGTCATCTCCCCGTTGGGCGACCAGTCCGTGGTGAATCTTCGCAGCCCCCGTGAAATCGCGCTGATGCGCAAGGCCGGCCTCGTCGTCTGGGGGGCCCACCAGCTGGCGGCCTCGATGGTGCGGCCGGGCGTGACGACCGGGGAGATCGACGCCGCGGTGGAAAACTACTTCGCCGGGCACGGGGCGATCCCGCTCTTCAAGGGCGTTCCCGGCAAGGTGCCGTTCCCGTCGGTGTGCTGCATCTCGGTCAACGACGAGGTGGTGCACGGCATCCCGGGGCCGCGGGTGCTGCGGGTCGGCGACGTGGTGAGCATCGACACCGGGTGCAGCCTGGGCGGCTGGTGTGGCGACTCGGCCATCACCCATCCGGTCGGCGAGGTGTCGGATGACGTCCGCCGGCTGCTCGATTGCACGGCGGGCGTCCTCAACCTGGCGATCCAGTTGATGGCGGTGCGGAACCGCTGGAGCGACGTCGCGACCGAGATGGCGAAGTACGTCCGCGACCACGGGTTCTCGGTGGTCGAAAACTTCGTGGGGCACGGGATCGGCCGGTCCATGCACGAGGATCCGCAGGTGCCGAACTTCTGCACCCCGGCGTTCCGGCGGAACCACGATTTCGAGCTCGAGCCGGGGCTGGTGATCGCGGTCGAGCCGATGGTGAACATGGGCTCTAAGAAGGTCCGCAGCCTCGCGGACCACTGGACGCAGTCCACGGTCGACGGCAAGCCGAGTGCCCACTTCGAGCACACGGTCGCGATCACCGACGGCGGGCCCGTGGTCCTCACCGCCCCCCCGGCCAACGGGGAGGTCGTGGGCGGTTCGGAGTCGGCGGCCGAGCGGGGCGGCGGCTGGCGCGGCGCGGCCGCCGGGGCCGAATCGGCGGTTTCCAGGCCACCCCCTTGCGAACCGCCGGTCGGCCTACCTATGATCTGTGGCTCGGCCCGATTCGCTCCCAAGTGTCTCCTGGGGCGGCCCCACCTCGCCGCCGTCGTCGTCATGAAGGTTCGTGCCAGCGTCCGTCGCATGTGTGACAAGTGCAAGATCGTGCGCCGTCGCGGCGTCGTGTTCGTCGTCTGTGCCGACCCTCGTCACAAGCAGCGGCAGGGATGACCGGAGGGGTGTCGGGCCGAAGAGCCGTCGGTTGGGCGGCCGCGCCGTGTTCGTCAGCGATTGCGTGTTCGTCAGCGATTGAAAGAGTGCCATGCCGCGTTTGATGGGTGTCGATATTCCGTCGGAGAAGAAGGCCGTCTTCTCCCTGCAATACCTCTATGGCGTGGGCCCCCGGGTCGCCCGTGAGTTGTGCCACAAGGCGGGTGTCGATCCCCTGGCCCGCGCTCGCGACCTGCACGAGGACGAACTGGCCCGCCTGGCCGCCCTGCTCGACAAGGACTACGTGGTCGAGGGCCAGTTGCGGCGGCAGGTGGCGCAGAACATCTCCCGGCTCAAGGACATCGGCAGTTACCGCGGGCTGCGGCATCGCCGCGGGCTCCCGGTGCGTGGCCAGCGGACGCGGACCAACGCCCGCACGCGCAAGGGCCCGAAGAAGACGGTCGCCGGCAAGAAGGGCGTCAAGGACCTGAAGTGAACCGGCCGGGCGACCGCCCCGGATTCCGATCCCCGTTCCCCAACATCACGTTCACCACCACGTCAGAGTCATGTCGAAAGCCGGAAAAGCCAAGAAGAAGACCGTCACGACGGGCATCGCCTACATCGTGGCCAGCTTCAACAACACCACCGTGACGATCACCGACACCCGCGGCGACACCCTGTGCTGGGCGAGCGGCGGCACCTGCGGCTTCAAGGGAAGCCGGAAGGGCACGCCCTTCGCCGGCCAGATGGCCGCCCAGCAGGCTGCCGAGAAGGCCGCCAAGTTCGGCGTCAAGGATCTCGAGGTCCGCGTCAAGGGCCCGGGCAGCGGTCGTGAGAGTGCGATCACGGCCCTGCAGGCGGCCGGCATGAACGTCCGCAGCATCGAAGACATCACGCCCCTGCCGCACAACGGTTGCCGCCCGCCCAAGAAGCGGCGTGTCTAGGCCGATCCCCCGCACCCCTCCCACCCACACCTTCCGACTCACGCCATGGGACGCATCACCGGACCTGTCTGCCGCCTCTGCCGTCGCGACGGCCTCAAGCTGTTTCTGAAGGGAAGCCGCTGCGACACGCCCAAGTGTGCGTTCGAGCGGCGGCCCGTGCCCCCCGGCGTGCTGCAGAAGCGGCGGCCGAAGCCCACCGACTACGGCCTGCGGCTGCGCGAGAAGCAGAAGGTCAAGCATTACTACGGCGTCCTCGAGCGGCAGTTCCGCACCTACTTCGCCCGCGCCACGCGGGGCAAGGGGAACACGGGTGAGGCTCTGATGACGCTGCTCGAGCGGCGGCTCGACAACGTGGTGCACCGCCTCGGCTTCGCCGCCTCGCGGGCGGCCGCCCGGCAGCTCATCATGCACGGGCACATCACGATCAACGGTCATCGCGTCGACATCCCGAGCTATCTGGTGAAGGCGGGCGACCTGGTGCGGGTCAAGAACCGTGCCAAGAGCCTGCAGCTCGTGCATGCGGCCCTGGCGGAGTTTCGCCGCGACGTTCCCGACTTCCTGTCGCGGCTCGACGGGGCGATCCCCGAGGCGCGGGTCGACCGGCTGCCGGGGTCCGACGACGTGTCGATCCCCGTGCAGGCCAATCTGATCATCGAACTTTGTTCCAAGTGATTCTTCGGAGGAGCGAGGCATGCATATCCGCTGGCGAGGTCTGGAGCTGCCGAGTGCCGTCACGCCCGATCTGGGCACCCTGACGGGCACCTACGGCAAGTTCACGGCGGAGCCGTTCGAGCGTGGGTTCGGCACCACCGTGGGCAACAGCCTGCGGCGGGTGCTGCTGTCGAGCCTTGAGGGCAGCGCGGTCACCCAGATCAAGCTGGCCGGCGCGCTGCACGAGTTCACCACGATCAAGGGCGTCCAGGAGGACGTCACCGACATCGTCCTGGCCGTGAAGAGCCTGGTCGTCAAGAACCACAGCGACTCGACGCGGGTGATCCGGGTCGAGCGCAGCACCCGCGGGCAGGTGACCGCCGCAGACATCCAGACCGACGACGCGGTCGAGGTGGTCAACAAGGATCTCGTGCTCGCGACGCTCACCGACGACGTTCCCTTCGAGCTCGAGATGGTGGTCGAGAACGGCCGCGGCTACGTGCCGGCGAGCGAGCACAGCCAGGCCTCTCAGGAAATCGGCATCATCCCCGTCGACGCGGTGTTCAGCCCCGTCACGCGGGTGAAGTACGAGGTGGAGGAGACCCGCGTCGGCCAGAAGACGAACTACGACAAGCTGACGCTCGAAATCTGGACCGACGGCACGATCACCCCCGAGATCGCGCTCGTCGAGGCGGCCAAGATCCTGCGGAAGCACCTCAATCCGTTCGTCGGCTACACGACGCCCGGTCCGGAGGTGCCGCTGCCGGCCGCGGCCGACCTGTTTGCCGTCGAGGCGCCGCTCGAGAGCCGCCTCGGGATGCTGGTTTCGGATCTGCGGCTCTCCGGGCGGGCGGCCAACTGCCTGCACGAGCAGGGCATCACCACGGTGCGTGAACTCGTCGGCCGCGGCCGCGAGGAACTGCTCGAGGTGCGGAACTTCGGCGAGACGACGCTGCAGGAGATCGAGGAGAAGCTGGCGGAGATCGGGCTGCGGCTGGGCATGGAAACCCAGGCGGCGGCCGAGGCCTGAACCGGAGCGGGCCGCCACGGGTGGCCCCGCCGCACGAGGAGAGAGACATGCGTCATCGTCGCAAAGGCCGGGTGCTCGGCCGCAGTCCTTCGCATCAGCGGGCCCTGCTGAGGAATCTCGCCTCGGCCCTGATGCTCACCGAGGTCGAGGTCGAGGCCGGCGAGCCGGGCGCGGCGAAGGTGCGCGGGCGGATCATCACCACGCTTCCCAAGGCCAAGGAAGTGCGGCCGCTCGTGGAGCGGTGCATCACCCTGGCAAGGCGGGGCCTGGCCGCCTCGGCCCGGGCGAAGGAGTTCGCCACCACGGCCGAGCGGGGGACCGCGGCCTGGAAGGAATGGCGGTCGAGCCCGCGGTGGCGGGAGTGGGCCCAGGCCATGGCGCCGGCCGTGAAGGCGCGGCGGCGGGTGGTGCAGTTGCTGGGTGACAAGCGGGCGGCCCGGGTGGTGTTCGAGGTGATCGCGCCGCGGTTCGCCGACCGGCCGGGCGGGTACACCCGGATCCTCAAGCTGGCGAAGCCCCGCCTGGGCGATGCCGGGCAGCGGGCGATCCTCGAGTTCGTGGGCGGGAGCGTGACGGCTGCCCCCCAGAGCCCGCGTCTGGAGACGGCCAGTCGCTGATTCCGGCCCGGCCGGGAATGGGCCTCCGCGGGGCGAGCGAATAGACTGATCTCCGGGAGAGGGCCCCGTCGGTCGGCCATTCCCCGGGAGGCAATCATGCGGCGCGCGATCCGCGGCTCGATCCTGCTGGCCCTCGGCGGGCTCGTCGCCGGTCCGGTGCCTGTCGGCGCCAAAGATGCGTTCGAGCATTACGGCATCCCGCAGGTCAAGTTCATCAACGACGAGATCGCCGCCGGCTGGGCCGACGCCGGCCTGCAACCGTCGGCGGACGCGACCGATGGGGAGTGGTGCCGGCGGGTGCACCTCGATCTGGTGGGCCGTGTGCCGACCGTCGCGGAACTCCAGGCCTTCCTGGCCGATTCCGCGCCCACCAAGAAGGCCGCGCTCGTGGCCCGCCTGCTCGGTGACGACTCCGTCGACGAGTATGCCCGCAACTTCACCGATATGTGGACGACCGTCCTGATCGGCCGCGACGTGGAGAACGACCGGGTCAGTCGCCCCGGCATGCGGCAGTACCTGCGGCGGGCCCTCTCCCGCAACATCCCGTACGACCGCTTCATGGAAGACCTGGTCACCGCCACCGGGGTCAACACCAACCGGCGGGATCTCGAGGGCTTCAACGGCGCCGTCAACTTCCTGAGCGGCAAGATGGAGGAGATGGGCGTCGAGAACGGCGTCCAGGCCACGGCCAAGACGGCCCAGATCTTCCTCGGCCTGCAGGTGCAGTGCACGCAGTGCCACAACCACCCGTTCAACAAGGGCAAGCAGAACCAGTTCTGGGAGCTCAATGCCTTCTTCCGCCAGACCGCCGCCCTGCGGCGGCGGGACGGCACGGAGGACGTGCAGTGGGTCGAGCTCGTCGACCAGGACTTCGCCGGCGAGGGGGGCAATCCGGAGGAGGCCGAACTCTACTACGAACTCCGCAACGGCCTGATGAAGGTGGCCTACCCCGTGTTCGTCGACGGTACCGAGATCTCCAAGAGCGGCTTCCTGCCCGGCAAGGACGCGGCCGGCGAGCCCTATGGCGTCAACCGGCGGCAGGAGCTGGCGAAGCTGATCAAGGGCAGCCCCCTGTTCCCCAAGGCCCTCGTCAACCGGATGTGGGGGCATTTCCTCGGCTACGGCTTCACCAAGCCGGTCGACGACCTCGGCGACCACAATCCCCCCTCGCATCCGGAACTGCTCGACGGGCTGGCCGAACGCTTCCGGGAAAGCAGCTTCGACATGAAGGAGCTGATCCGGTGGATCGTGCTCTCGAAGCCCTATGCCCTGTCGAGCCGGAAGACGTCGGCCAACAAGGCCGATGATCCCTCGC
Organism: Planctomycetota bacterium; assembly: GCA_046090525.1. Lineage (GTDB taxonomy): Bacteria > Planctomycetota > Planctomycetia > Pirellulales > UBA1268 > QWPN01. Next base: position 12,058 of record JBJTAA010000041.1, on the reverse strand, counting down.
TGGGCGAGCGGCCCAAGTTCACCCACTTCTACCTGCGACAGATGCAGGCCGAGCAGCTCTACGAGTCGCTGCTCACGGCCACCGAGGCCGACCAGGCCCGCACGGGCGAGGATGCGGCCAAGAAGAAGGACCAGTGGCTGTCGCAGTTCGTGATCGCCTTCGGCACCGACGAGGGCGACGACGCGACCACCTTCAACGGATCGATCCCGCAGGTGCTGATGATGTTCAACGGCGACCTGATCAAGCAGGCCACGAGCGTCGGGGCGGGCGGCTTCCTCGACAAGGTGGCCAAGAGCGGCATGGCTCCCGCGCAGAAGATCGACACCCTCTACCTCGCGGCGCTGTCGCGCGTGCCCAGCGCCAAGGAGCGGCAGATGGCCACGGCCCTGCTGGGAGCCCGCAGGGGCGACGTGGCAGGCGCCCTGCAGGACGTCTGGTGGGCCGTGCTGAACTCCAACGAGTTCATTCTGATTCATTAATCACGGCTTCCCGGTCGGGCCCAGGAGCCCGCTGCCTCCGGAACCGGGTCGGGTGGCGTCCGGCGTGATCCGGTCACGGCGCGACCGGACTCCTGGGGCTGGGATCCAAAGGGGGGGATGGCCGTCCGGCGCGACGTCGCCGCAGGATTCCCAGTGGCACATGGGTGGGGAATCGGGAATACTATGGTGAGCGAAATCGCTCATGGTCGAGGATGGAGTTCCGGTCCCACATCCGCTCCGCAGGAGTTCCCCCATGATTCCGGCTCCCCGCAGCCCCCGGCTGCTCGACATCCCAGCCGGGATGAACCGCCGCCACTTCATGAGCCATCTGGCCGGGGCCGCGGCCCTGGCCGCGCCGGCCACGGCGTTCACCAACACGATCCTGGCCCAGGCCACCGACATGCGGAAGCGGCACAAGGCCGCGATCCTCCTGTGGATGGGAGGCGGCCCCAGCAGCATCGACATCTGGGACCTGAAGCCCGGCGCGCCCACCGGCGGGCCCTTCAAGCAGATCGCCACCAGCGCCGACGGCGTCGCCATCTGCGAGCACATGCCGCTGATGGCCAAGCAGATGCACCACATGGCGATCGTGCGCTCGATGAGCACCCGCGAGGCCGACCACATGCGGGGCCGCTACTACATGCACACCGGCTACGTGCCAAACCCCAACGTGGAGCACCCGAGCTACGGCTCGGTGATCGCCCACGAGTTGATCGACCAGGTGCCGCACCTCGAGATTCCCCCATTCGTGTCGGTCGGCAGCGGCAGCGTCGGGCCCGGCTTCCTCGGGATGACCTGGGCGCCGTTCGTGGTCGACTCCAACGGTAACGTCCGCAACCTCGACATGGGGATCGATCCGGCCCGGCTCGCCCAGCGGCTGGAGATGCTGGCGACCGTCGAGAAGAAGTTCATCGGCGAGCGGCGCGGCGGCTCCGCCGAGGATCACAAGCAGGTGCTCGACAAGACCGTCAAGCTGATGACGAGCGAGCAGATGCAGGCCTTCAAGGTGATGCAGGAGCCGGCCGAGGTCCGCGAGCGGTATGGCAACACCGGGTTCGGCCGCGGCTGCCTGATGGCCCGCCGGCTCGTGGAGATGGGCGTGCCCTTCGTCGAGGTCGATCTCGGCGGCTGGGACAACCATGCCGGCATCTTCACCACGCTGGCCGACCAGAAGCTCCCCGATCTGGACAAGGCGATGAGCGCCCTGGTCGCCGATCTGGCCGACCGGGGCATGCTCGATGACACGGTCGTGATGTGGATGGGCGAGTTCGGCCGGACACCCACCATCAACGGCGGGGGCGGTCGTGACCACTGGGCCCGCAGTTGGAGCGTGGTGGTCGGCGGAGGCGGCTTCAAGCGGGGGATCGTCGTCGGCGAGACGAGTTCCGACGGCAAGGAGGTCGTCACCGAGCCCTACAGCTCGCAGGATCTGATGGCGAGCGTGCTCAAGGCCCTCGATATCTCGCTCGAGACGACCTTCACGAGCAAGAATGGCCGGCCGATGAAGGTCGCCAACTCGGGCAGGGTGATCAAGGAACTCTTCGCCTGAGCGGCCACGTCGTTGGGCAGCGGGACGACGCCGAGCGGCGGGGCATCACCCGCCTCGAGGGCACCGTCAGGCCGTTGGCCCTGCTCGTGGGCCCGGTGCTGCTCGAGCAATTCCTGGCGCTCGCCGTCGGCTTCGTCGACAAGTGGCTGGCCGGCAATCTGTTTTCGGAGGCCGAGCCCCTGGCCGCCGTGGGGCTCGTGGCCTATTGCCTGGTCTTTCTTCCGGTCGTGTTCGTGCTGCCTGCGTCGGCGGCGACGGCCCTCGTCGCGCGGAGCGTGGGAGCCGGCGATCTCGCCGCGGCCCGCCAGGCCGCCGGACAGTGCTTTCTCGTCACGGCGGTGCTCGTGCTCGTGGCCCTGGCGGTCATGAGCCTCGGAGGGCGGGCGTTCGTCGGGCTGCTCGGCCTGCCGCCGGGCAGCAGCGACCTGGCCGCCCGGTATCTCGGGATCGTGCTGCCGGCCATGCCCCTCATGGCGGCGGTGGTCGTGGGGGTGGCGGTGCTCCGCGGGGCCGGCGACATGGTGTCCGGGCTGGTCGCTATGACGGTGGTGAACCTGGTCAACGCGTCGGCGAGCTTCGCCCTGGCGACCGGGGCGGGGGGGCTGCCACGGCTGGGCTGGGACGGGCTCGCCTGGGGCACGGTCATCGGCTACGCCTGCGGCGCCGGCTGCGTCGCCCTCCTGCTGGCCCGTCCGGGCAGCGGCCTGGGAATCCGGGCCGTCGACTGGAGGCCGCACCGGGAGTCGCTCCGCCGCATCACCCGCGTGGGCACGCCGGCCGGCGTCGACGCGGTCGGCAATGCCGCCTGCCACCTGACCTTTCTCGGCATCGTCAACCGGCTCGGCGACGTCGACGCGGCGGCCCACTCGGTGGCCGTGACGATCGAATCGCTCGCCTTCCTGCCGGGCAGCGCCTTCGCCGTGGCCGCGGCGACGCTCGCCGGCCAGTTTCTCGGGGCCCACGATGAGCGGCGGGCCCGCCGGAGTGTCTGGCAGGCCGCCGCGGTCGCCGTGCTCCTGATGGGCTCGGCGGGGGCCGCCTGCCTCGTGGCGGCGGAGCCGCTGGCCGCCTGGTTCACCGGCGGTCCGGGCAGCCAGCCCGAGGTGGCGGCCCTGGCCGCCCGCCTGGTGCGGATCGTGGCCTTCGTGCAGCCGGCGCTGGCCCTCCTGATGGTGCTCTCCGGGGGCCTCCGGGGCGCGGGCGCGACCCGGCCGCCGCTGCTCGTGAACTTCGCCGGTTTGCTCGCGATCCGGCTGCCGCTGGCGGTCCTCCTGGCCTGGCCGCAGGTGCCGCTGCCGGCCGGCCTGGGCTCGCTGCCCGGCCTGGGGCTCGGTGTGCGGGGCGCCTGGCTGGCGATGGCCGCCGACCTCGCCGCCCGCGGGCTCGCGATGCTCGTCATCTTCCGCGGGCGGTCCTGGTCGCGGACGACGGTCTGACGACGGGGCGCCGCCGGCGCGGGTTTGGCATGGCCGCTCGCATCGCGCACGATAGACTTCTGCACGCGGCAGGACGCCGCGCTTCCCCGAGGGCCTTCGATGGCAGCCGCCGATCTCGACATCGAGCACTGGAGCACCGCAGACGCGGCCGACCTCTACGAGGTGGCCCGCTGGGGCAACGGCTATTTTTCGGTCGGCCCCAACGGCCACCTGCTCGTCCACCCCGACAAGGATCCCACCCGCAGCATCGACCTCAAGCAGCTCGTCGATCGCCTGCAGGCCCGCGGCATCGACCTGCCGATCCTGCTGCGGTTCGCCGAGATCCTCCAGCACCGCCTGGGGGAGATCCACGCCGCGTTCTCCGCCGCGATGCAGGAGAACGGCTACAACGGCGGCTACTGCTGCGTCTATCCGATCAAGGTCAACCAGCAGCGGCAGGTGGTCGAGGAGGTGCTGCGGTTCGGACGGCCCTTCCGGTTCGGCCTCGAGGCGGGCAGCAAGCCGGAACTGCTCGCCGTGATCGCCCTGGCCGACGACGACACGCCGATCATCTGCAACGGCTTCAAAGACGCCGAGTTCATCGAGACGGTGATGGTGGCCCAGAAGATCGGCCGCCACATCATCCCGGTGGTGGAGCGGTTCTCCGAGCTCCAGCTGATCCTCGAATACGCGGAGAAGATGGAGGTCAGGCCCCGCATCGGGATGCGGATCAAGCTGGCGGCCCGCGGCAGCGGCCGCTGGCAGTCGTCGGGGGGCTTCCGCAGCAAGTTCGGGCTCACGGCCAGCGAGCTCGTCAAGGGGCTCGAGCTGCTCGCCGAACGGGGAATGGCCGACTGCCTGCAGCTGCTGCACTTCCATCAGGGCAGCCAGATCACCAACATCCGCCACATCAAGTCGGCCCTCAACGAGGCCTCCCGGATCTACACGGAGCTGGCCAAGCGGGGCGCAGGGTTGCGCTATCTCGACGTCGGCGGCGGCTTGGGCGTCGACTACGACGGCTCCCAGACCAACTTCGAGTCGAGCGTCAACTACAGCCTCCAGGAGTATGCCAACGACGTCGTCTACCACGTGCAGAACGCCTGCGACGAGGCGGGCGTGCCGCACCCGACGATCATCTCGGAGAGCGGCCGGGCCGTGGTCGCCTATCACAGCGTGCTGATCTTCGGCGTGCTCGGCGTGTCGGAGCAGGGGGGCACCGCCACGGTGACCGAGCCCGCTCCCGACGCGGAGCAGCCACTGATCGACCTCTACGAGACCTACCAGAACATCAACGTCCGCAACGTGCTGGAGAGTTTCCACGACGCCCAGCAGTGCCTCGACACCGCCCTCAACCTGTTCGCCAGCGGCTACCTGCCGCTCGACCAGCGGTCGGCCGTCGAAAACCTCTACTGGGCCACCTGCCGGCGGATCTGCAAGCTCGCCAAGGGGCTCGACTACGTGCCGGAGGAACTGGAGGGGCTCGAGGCCGCCCTCTCCGACACCTACTTCTGCAACTTCTCGCTCTTTCAGTCGATGCCCGACAGCTGGGCGATCAAGCAGCTCTTCCCGGTGATGCCGATCCATCGGCTGGACCGGCGGCCCTGCCGCAGCGCGGTCCTGGGCGACGTCACCTGCGACTCCGACGGCAAGATCGACCAGTTCATCGACCGCCGCGACGTGAAGCGGACCCTGCCGCTGCATCCCTGGAACAACGAGCCCTACTACCTCGGCGCCTTCCTGATCGGCGCCTACCAGGAGATCCTCGGCGACCTCCACAACCTGTTCGGTGACACCAACGCCGTGCACATCAGCACCGACGAGCGGGGCGAGGTGGTGGTCGACGCGGTGATCAAGGGCGACACCGTCCGCGAGGTGCTCGACTACGTGGAGATCGACGCGAACCAGTTGGTGCAGCGGCTGCGCGAGTCGCTCGAGCGGGCTGTTCGCGAGGGGCGGATCGGCGACAGCCAGGCGGGCCGGTTCCTGAAGTTCTACGAGGAGGGCTTGGGAGGCTACACCTACCTCGAGGAGCCGGGGTAGTCGTGGACCGCCACCCATGCACCTGATCCGCCTCGGGGGCTCGGCCCTCAACCAGACGCCGCTCGACTGGGACGGCAACCGCGATCGGATCGTGGCCGCGATCGCCGCCGCCCGCGCCGCGGGCGTGGCGATCCTCGGGCTGCCGGAACTGTGCGTCTCCGGCTACGGCTGCGACGATGCCTTCCTCGCGCCGGGCACGCCGCGGATGGCCTGGCGGGTCCTGCAGGAGATCGTGCCCCACACCGCCGGCATCGCGGTGGCCCTCGGCCTGCCGGTGCGGTTCGAGAACGGCGTCTACGACGCGGCGGCCGTCGTGGCCGACGGGCGCCTGGCGGGCATCGTCTGCAAGCAGCACCTCGCCGGCGACGGCATCCATTACGAACCCCGCTGGTTCCGCCCCTGGCCGAGGGGGCGTCGCGGCCTGCTGCGGGTCGACGGCGTCGAGGTGCCGATCGGCGACCTGCGGTTCGACCTCGGGGGCGTGCGGGTGGGGTTCGAGATCTGCGAGGACGCCTGGGCCGCCGACCGGCCCGGCGCCGCGCTCGCGGCCCGCGGCGTGGACGTGATCCTGAACCCGTCGGCCAGCCACTTCGCCTTCGGCAAGGAGGAGATCCGCAGGCGGTTCGTGCTCGAGGGATCGCGGGCCTTCGCGGCCGCCTACGTGTATGCGAACCTCGTCGGCAACGAGGCGGGCCGGTCGATCTACGACGGCAGCGTCTTGGTGGCGGCGGGCGGCCGGATGCTCGCCTCGGGCCGGCGGTTCGCCTTCGCCGACCGCGCCCTGACGACGGCCGTCGTCGATCTCGACGCCCTCCGGCCCGCCCAGGCACGGCTGGCCGCCGAGCCGCTCGGCGATGCCGCCGACCTCGTGGCCGTGCCGTTCGCGGCCCCCGCTCCCGCTGAACCGGCCGGCGGCGCCGATGCCCGCGATGGCTGGGAGCAGGGGGCGCACGTCAAGGAGGAGGAGTTCGCCCGGGCGGTGGCCCTGGGGCTCTTCGACTACGCCCGCAAGAGCCGTTCCCGCGGATTCGTCGTGTCGGCCAGCGGCGGGGCCGACTCGTCGGCCGTCGCCTGCCTCGTCGCGCTCGCCTGTCGGCTGGCGGTCGGCGAACTGGGCGTGGCGGCCGCCGCCGAGCGGCTCGGCCTCGCCCGCGCCGCCGCGCCGGCCGACATCCGTGGCCTCGTGGCCGCGACGCTCACCTGCGTCTACCAAGCGACGGCCAACTCCGGGGCGGTCACGCGAGCGGCGGCCCGCGGGCTCGCCGAAGCGCTCGGGGGTGTGTTTCACGAGTTCGACGTGGAGCCGGTCGTGCGCCAGTACGAGCGGATCGTGGCGGCCGCGATCGGCCGCCCGCTCGCCTGGGAGACCGACGACGTGGCCCTGCAGAATATCCAGGCCCGGGCCCGGGCGCCGGGCGTCTGGATGCTGGCGAACCTGACCGGGGCGTTGCTCGTCTCGACGAGCAACCGCTCCGAGGCGGCGGTCGGTTACGCCACCATGGACGGCGACACCGCCGGCGGCATCGCCCCGATCGCCGGCATCGACAAGGCCTACCTCCGGCGGTGGCTCGTGTGGCTCGAGCGGCAGGGGCCCGAGGGTGTCGGCGCCGTGCCCGCCCTCGCCGCGGTCAACGCGCAGCAGCCGACGGCGGAGCTGCGGCCGCCGGCGGCGGGGCAGACCGACGAGGCCGACCTCATGCCCTATGACGTGCTCGACGCGATCGAGCGGTTCGCGATCCGCGACCGGCAGACGCCGGTCGAGTGCTGGCGGCGGGCGACGGCCGAGTTTCCCGGCCATACGCCCGCCCAGTTGGCCGTGTGGACGGAGCGGTTCTTCACGCTCTGGAGCCGCAACCAGTGGAAGCGGGAACGGTATGCGCCGTCGTTCCACCTCGACGACGAGAACCTCGACCCCAAGACCTGGTGCCGGTTCCCGATCCTCTCCGGCGGCTTCGCCCGTGAACTGGCCGAGCTCCGGGCCGCCGCGACGAGGTAGCGGCGGGCAGCGGGGCTGCCGCATACACGACGCGATGCCATGCGCAGTCCGCGGGCAAGATGCCCGCGGCTCCTGTTGCAACGCGCGACCTGCGAGGGGTTGCCCGTGCCCTCGAGCGGGCTGTGGGAGCAAGCGGAGCCAGGATGGCGAAGCGCAGCGGACACGCAGCGAGCTGAGGCCTGGAGGGCCGAGGCGAGCGTCCAGCGAGAGGGCATGGGCAACCCCGAGCCGCGTGATGGAAGGCGACGACGAGCGTGATCCGGTCACGGCGTGACCGGACTCCTGGGGCCGGAGGGCGGGGCAAAAGGCGGTTCCCGGCCGGTCCAAACGCTCTCGCCCCGTGGCGGCCGGCCCTGCTAGAGTTCCCCGCCGCGTACCCAGGAGCCAGTGTCGTGCGCCCTCGCCGTCCCGCCGCGTGGATTCTCGTCGCCCTGTTCGTCCTGGCGCTGCCGGCCACCGCGCAGACACCGCCGGCCGCCACCGCGCCGGCACCCGCTGCCGCACCGCCGCGGGTCGCCGCCGTGCCGCCGGTGCAGCCCCCGACGCTCTCGCCCCAGGAGCAGGCCGCGCTCGACCAGTTGCTCGCCGCCTGGGAGGCCCGCAACGCCGCGGTCAGCACCTGGGCCTGCACGTTCCACAAGTGGGAATACAACGCCTGGAGCCCGGCCGACGCCGCCGGCGACCGGCTGGCCTTCGCCGAGAGCACCGGCGAGCTCAAGTATGCGGCTCCCGACAAGGGGCTGTTTCGCGTCCGGGAGTCGAAGCAGTGGAATCCCGAGGCCCGCCGCTACGAGGTCCGCGGCGGCGAGGCGGGCGAGCACTGGGTCTGCAACGGCGAGAGCATCTACGAGTTTCGCCATGCCGAGCGACAACTCCGCGAGACGAAACTGCCGCCGGAGATGCGGGGCAAGGCGATCAGCGACGGCCCGCTGCCCTTCGTGTTCGGGGCCAAGGCCGAGACGCTCAAGAAGCGGTACTTCATGCGGATCATCACGCCCCCGGAGGTCCGCGACCAGGTGTGGCTCGAGGCGCTGCCCCGCTATCAGGCCGATGCCGCCAACTTCTCCAAGGTGGAGCTGATCCTCCAGGCCCGCGACCTGATGCCGTTCGCGATCCAGATCTACAAGCCGGGCGGCCAGGACCGCGACGTCTACCAGTTCGATCCGCGGACGAGCCTGATCGACAAGGGCCTCGACATGATCCGGGATTTCGCGAAGCCGACCACGCCGTTCGGCTACAAGTACATCCTCGAGGATCTTTCCGCCCAGGCCGCTCCGCCGGGCGGAGCGGCCCGCTGAACGCACGCGGGCGGCGGTTCCGCGGCCGTCGCGAGGCCCTGGCTCGTGCGCGGCCGCCCCGCGGCGGTATACTCGGGCCCGACGTCGCCGACCTCCCGCACGCCCGAGTGCTCGATGCCCACGATCGATCCTTCCCATCCGCTCAGCCGGCTCCTCGACCAGGATCGCCGCTACACCCTCGAAGCCTACGTGTTCGTGCTCGAGGCCCTGTCATTCGCCCAGGAAACGCTCGGCTACGGCCAGGAGCCCGCCGTCGAGGAGCTCGAGCCCCTCGGGGATGAGCAACCCGCCGCGGCGGGCAGGACCCGGTCCCGCACCAAGTCGCGGCGGCAGGCCGAGCGGCACGTCTCGGGGCAGCAGCTCTGCGAGGCGGCCCGGCTCTACGGCCTGCAGCAGTATGGCTATCTCGCCCCCACGGTGCTCGGCACGTGGGGCATCCGCCAGACGGCCGACATCGGCGAGATCGTGTTCAACATGATCGCGATCGGTCAGATGCGGAAGACCCGCAGCGACAAGCGGGAGGACTTTCACGATGTCTTCGCCTTCGAGGACGCCTTCGCCCGCGACATTCCCTTCGCGGTGCCGGACCGCGTCTGAGCCGAGGCCGGCCCCGCATGCATACGGCGACGGCAACCGGCACGAGGCTGTTCGCCGCCCTCGCGGCTGCGGAACTGGCGTGGCTCGTGTTCCTGGCCTGGCTCGCCTGGCGCGGATGAGGGTGGGGGCCGTGCGATGAGCATCGCGCTGGCCGCCGTGCCCGCCTGGCTGGCGCTCGTGCCGCTGGGCGTCTACCTGCTGGTGGTGGGCTGGATCCACCTGCGCCGACGCCCCGTGGTGGTCCCCGGCATCCTCGACCTCGCCGCATTGGCCGCGGGCGTCTCGGGCCTGGTGCTGGCCGGCCCGCTCGCGCTCTTGCAGCCGGCCGTGGGGACGGCCGCCTGGGCCACGGCGATGCTGCTCGGAAGCCTCGTCCTGATCGTGGCCGGAGGGCTGCTCGCCACGCGGCCTCGGCTCGTGGTCTACAACGTGACCGTGGACCAGTTGCGGCCCATGCTGGCCGAGGTGGTCGGGCGGCTCGACGCCTCGGCCCGCTGGGCGGGCGAGAGCGTGATGCTTCCCGCCCAGGGGCTGCAGGTCTTGCTCGACGGCCGCGGCTTGGGCCGCGCGGTGAGCGTGGTGGCGGTCGGCACGCGGTCGTCTCCGGAGGCCTGGAGCGAGTTCGCCCGCCGGGTCCGCCGTGGCGCCCGCAAGCTCCGTGTCCGCCGCAATCCGTGGGGGGCCGCCGCGGTCCTGGCCGGCGTCGGCCTGATCGCCGCCGCGCTCGCCTGGGCCGTCCTCGCCCGCCAGCCCGCCGAGCGGGCGGCGGCGGGGCGGGCCGCCGTCAGCCCCTCCGTCGCCGCCGTCCTTGCGCCCGCCGCCCCGGGGATCAGCCATGCCCGTGCACGTCGATCTTTCTCCGCATGAGATCACGGTTCCCGTCGTGATCCGCAACGCCCCGCCGGGGCGGCTCTACGAGGATGCCGTGTCCCGCGAGCGGGCGGCGATCGTCTCGTCCGGGGCGATCGCGATCCGTTCGGGCGCCAAGACCGGCCGCAGCCCCGCCGACAAGCACATCGTGCGGAAGCCCGAGTCGGAGGCCGACGTCTGGTGGGGGGCGGTCAATCATCCGATCGACGACCACACGTTCCTGCTCAACCGGCAGCGGGCGATCGACTACCTCAACACCCGCGACCAGATCTACGTCTGCGACGGCTACGCCGGCTGGGATCCGGCCACGCGGGTGAAGGTCCGCGTGCTCTGTGCCCGGGCCTACCACGCCCTCTACATGCACAACATGCTGATCCGCCCGACGCTCGACGAGCTGGAGCGGTTCGGGGCCCCCGACTACGTGATCTACAACGCCGGCCAGTTTCCGGCCAATCCCTACACGACGCAGATGACGAGCCGCACGAGCGTGGACCTCTGCCTCGAGCGGCGGGAGCAGGTGATCCTCGGCACCGAGTACGCCGGGGAGATGAAGAAGGGGGTCTTCACCTACATGCACTGGCTGCTGCCGGGCCGCGGCATCCTCTCGATGCACTGCTCGTCCAACCAGGGGATCACAGCCGGCGGCCGGCCGGGCGACGTGTCGCTCTTCTTCGGCCTCTCGGGAACCGGCAAGACCACCCTCTCGGCCGATCCCGCGCGGCGGCTGATCGGCGACGACGAGCACGGCTGGGGCGAAGACGGCATCTTCAACATCGAGGGGGGCTGCTACGCGAAGTGCATCCACCTCGACGAGGCGAAGGAGCCGGAGATCTGGCGGGCGATCCGGTTCGGCACGGTGCTCGAGAACGTCGTCTACGACCCGGCGACGCGGGCCGTCGACTTCGAGAGTAGCGCGGTCACGGAGAACACCCGGGCGGCCTACCCGATCGACTTCATCGACAACGCGCAGGTGCCCTGCATGGCCCCGCACCCGAAGCACGTGATCTTCCTCACCTGCGACGCGTCGGGCGTCCTCCCGCCGGTGAGCCGGCTCTCGCGGGGGCAGGCGATGTATCACTTCCTCTCGGGCTACACCGCGCGGGTGGCCGGCACCGAGATGGGCATCGTGGAGCCGCAGGTGGCCTTCTCGGCCTGCTTCAGCGCGGCCTTCCTGGTGCGGCATCCGGCGGTCTACGCCCGGCTGCTCGCGGCCAAGCTCCGCCGCCACGAGGCCCGGGCCTGGCTCGTGAACACCGGCTGGACCGGGGGCGCCTACGGCGTGGGCAAGCGGATCGACCTGGCGAGCACCCGGCGGATCATCGACGCGATCAACACCGGCGCCCTCGACGAAGCGCCGGTGCACCGTGACCGCGTGTTCGGCCTCGAGGCGGTGACCCACGTGCCGGGGGTGGACGCGAAGCTCCTGATCCCGCACCGCGCCTGGGCCGACGAGGCCTCGTGGGAGGGGGCGGCCCGCAAGCTCGCGGCCAGGTTCAAGGACAACTTCGCCGCCTACGCCGCCGAAGCCGGCCCCGACGTGCTGGCCGCCGGGCCGGCGTGAGGATGCACAGCCGACAAGATCCACGGTAGCCCACGCTCGGGGTTGCCCGTGCCCCGGAGCCGGCCTTGGCAGCGAGCGAAGGCAGGATGCCGAAAGCGAGCTGGCACGGAGCGAGCGAAGGGCAGGATGCCAATCCTGTTCGGCACGGTTGTTGCGGGCCAGTGGAGTCGGCGTTTTGCGTGGGCCGGGGTTGCCCATGCCCTCTCGCCGGACGTTCACTTCGGCCCTCCAGGCCTCCGTTCACTGCGTGTCC
>JBJTAA010000040.1:0-2940 GCA_046090525.1 Planctomycetota bacterium | reverse complement strand
GAAGTAGATGATCCGGCCCTCGGGCGGCGCGGCGCGGGCGGCGGCGATCGCCTCGCCCACGGTCTGGTCGAGCGCGAGCCGGGCGAAGTCGGCCCGCATGTGGCGGGTGACGGGATCGCCCAGGTGGGAGGTGTCGGCGGGTGGGGAGGGCATGGCGGGGCCACCGAGGAGGGCAGCACAGTGTAGCCGCGGTAGACTGCGGCGGATGCGGCCATGCGGCCGGGCCGCCTCTCGCACCGGGTGCTCCACATGCCTTTGAATCGCGTGCGACCGCTCGTGGTGGCGCTGGTCGCACTCGGGCGGTCGTTGCTCGGCAGCCTGCGGGATCTGCTGCCGATCATCACGGTAATCGGCTGTTTTCAGCTGCTTGTCTTCCGACAGCCGCTGGAGAACTTCGCCTCCGTCGCCATCGGGATCGGCCTGGTCGCCCTCGGGCTGACGCTCTTCGTGTTCGGCCTCGAACTAGGACTTTTTCCGATCGGGGAGCAGCTCGCCCATGCCTTCGCCCGCAAGGGGAGTCTGCCCTGGCTGGTGGCCTTCGCGTTCGCCCTGGGATTCGGCACGACCGTCGCGGAGCCGGCGCTCGTGGCCGTGGCCTCGGAGGCCGGTCACGTCACGGGCGGCGGCGCGGCCTGGCAGATCGGTCTGCGGCTGACGGTCGCCGCCGCGGTGGGCGTGGCGTTGGTGATCGGCGTGCTGCGGATTCTGCTCGGCTGGCCGCTCCAGTGGCTGATCATCGGCGGCTACCTGGCCGTGATTTCGCTGACGCCGCTGGCTCCCCGGGAGATCATCGGCGTGGCGTACGATTCGGGCGGAGTCACCACCTCCACGATCACCGTCCCGCTGACCGCGGCGCTCGGCGTGGGGCTCGCCGGCAGCATCCGCGGCCGCAATCCACTCGTGGACGGCTTCGGCCTGATCGCCCTGGCCTCGCTGACGCCGATCGTGTTCGTGCTGCTGTACGGCGCGGTCTGGCCCGTCGCCGTGCCGGGCGAGTGAGTGGAGCCACCAGCGTGATCGAGCTGTTTAGCGACATCGCGGTTCGCCTGCTCGCCTCCCTGGCCTCGACGATCCGGGACGTGGTCCCGATCGTGGCCGTGATCGCGTTCTTCCAATTCGTCGTGCTGCGGCGACCGGTGACGGCCCCAATCCGGCTGTTGCTCGGGCTCGCGGCGGTGATCGCCGGACTGGCGGTCTTTCTCGTCGGTCTCGACGTGGGGTTGTTTCCGCTCGGCAGGACGATGGCCCGCCAGCTGTCTGACCCGGCCTTCGTATCGCAGGGCAGGCCCGCGGCTGATCTCGATTGGACCGCGTATCGCACCACCTACCTGTTCGCGTTCTGCCTTGGCTTCGCGACGACGATCGCCGAGCCCGCGTTGATGTCGGTCGCGGCCAAGGCCGGGCAGGTCTCGGCCGGCAGCATCAATCCGCTCGCCCTCCGGGTGGCCGTGGCGTTGGGGGCCGGCACCGGCGTGGCGTTGGGGGTGGTCCGGATCTGCGCCGGGATTCCCCTCCCCGTGTTCATGATCGTGGGCTACCTGCTCGTCCTGGTCCAGACCTTCATGGCCCCGCGGGCGATCATCCCGCTGGCATACGATTCGGGTGGCGTCACAACCTCGACCGTCACCGTGCCACTGGTCGCGGCGCTCGGGCTCGGGTTGGCGGAGCAACTGCCGGGGCGGTCGCCGCTCGCGGACGGCTTCGGGCTGATTGCGTCGGCGGCGCTGTTTCCTATGCTCACGGTGATGGCGTATGCCCAACTGGCCGAGTGGCGGGCGCGCCGCTGCCGGCGGGCTTCATCCGCGGAGGGCTCGACGACATGCACTTCAAGTTGATCATCGCCTTCTGTGACGACGACAAGACCGGCGACGTGATGCAGGCGGCCCGGGTGGCCGGCGCCACCGGGGCCACGATCATTCCCAACGCCCGCGGCGAGGGGCTCAAGCCCGCCACCACGTTCTTCGGTCTGTCACTCGAGACTCAGCGCGACGTGCTCCTGTTGCTCGTGGAGGAGCACCTCGCCCGACCGATCCTGGAGACGATCGAGCGGACGGGGCGATTCGACTCGTCACCGGGCACCGGCATCGCCTTTATGATCGACGTCGAGGATGCGGTGGGCGTTGCCCATCAGGCCGCCTCGATCGTGTCCAAACTGGAGCAGCACCTATGAGCGACCGGCAGATCGTCCGCGTCCGCGACGTGATGAAGCGGGAGTTCGACCTCGTGGACGGCAAGTTGACCGTGCGCGAGGCGCTCGACGCCATGCGGCACGAGGAGACGCGGGCCCTGATCGTGGACAAGCGGCACGCCGACGACGAATACGGGATCGTGCTCCTCTCCGACGTCGCCAAGCGAGTGCTGGCGGCAGATCGATCGCCCGACCGCGTCAACCTCTACGAGATCATGAGCAAGCCGGTCCTGGGCATCGACCCGGAGATGGACATCCGCTACTGCGCCCGGCTGCTCGAGCGGTTCGGGATCATGCGGGCCCCGGTGGTCGAAAACCGCACCGTGATCGGCGTGGTGAGCTTCCACGACCTCGTGCTGCGGGGCATGCGAGCCTCGCGGTAGGGCTTGGGCTCGGACTCGCCGCGAACGTCTGGCAGCGGCAGGCGCTCGAGCCGCCCGCGGTCGTCGCGGCTTGGCTTCGACGTGGTGATGTCGCTGTTCTGGTTCGCGGCGACGGTGCTCGTGGGGCTGGGGGTGCAGCTGGCGGTGTTCTACCCGCTCGTGCTGCGGCTGTTTTCAGGACGCAGCCCCGCCGCCTTCCTGCGGGACCTGGCTTCGGCGAGGAGATGGCGTTCGGCACGTCGTCCTCGAACGCGACGCTGCCCACCGCGGCGGAGAGGGCGGTCTCCCGCGAGACTCGAGCGAATTCGAGTTTGGTGTAGCACCGGTTCGGGGGCGGCAAAAGTCTCGTCGCCGGGGCGAGGATACGCC
>JBJTAA010000039.1:0-2497 GCA_046090525.1 Planctomycetota bacterium | reverse complement strand
GCTCTGGTTCCTGATCCTGTACTGGATCGTGCCGCTGTTCACCGCGCCCCTCTCACTCGAGGAGATCACCGTCACGATGCTCTGCTTCGGCATGGGGGCGAGCTCGCAGGCTCTCTTCGCCCGCGTCGGTGGCGGTATCTTCACCAAGGCGGCCGACGTCGGGGCCGACCTCGTTGGCAAGGTCGAGCACAGCATCCCCGAGGACGACGCCCGCAATCCCGCCACGATCGCCGACAACGTGGGCGACAACGTGGGCGACGTGGCCGGCATGGGGGCCGACCTCTACGAGAGCTACTGCGGCAGCATCCTGGCCACGGCGGCCCTGGGCGTGGCGGCGTATCACGGCAACAGCCGGATGCAGATGGCGGCCCTGTTCCTCCCGATCACGATCGCGGCGGTGGGCACGCTGCTCTCGATCTGGGGCATCTACCAGGTCCGCACCCAGGAAGACTCGTCGCAGAAGAGCCTGCTCAAGGCCCTCGCCACGGGCATCAACTGGTCCACCGGGGCGATCGTGGGCGCGACCGTCCTCCTGGCCCCGCTGCTCCTGGGCTGGAGGAGCGGCAGTTTTGGGGTCGCGATCAGCGTGATCGTCGGCCTCTTGGCCGGCTGGCTGATCGGCAAGTGGACGGAGTATTCCACGAGCAACGAGTATAAGCCGACCCAGGAACTGGCCGACCAGGCGCTCACCGGCCCGGCCACGATCATCATCGGCGGCGTGGCGGAGGGAATGATGAGCGTCTGGGCGCCGGTGCTCGTGGTGGGCGCTGCCACGCTCCTGGCCTTCGGGTTCGCCAACGGATTCAACTTCACCGACCCCGGCCAGTTCGCCCTGGGGCTCTACGGCGTGGGGATCGCGGCCGTCGGCATGCTCTCGACCCTCGGGATCACGCTGGCCACCGACGCCTACGGGCCGATCGCGGACAACGCGGGCGGCAACGCCCAGATGGCCGGCATGCCGGCCATCGTCCGCGAGCGGACCGACGCCCTTGACGCCCTGGGCAACACGACCGCCGCCACCGGCAAGGGGTTTGCGATCGGGTCGGCGGCACTGACGGCATTGGCCCTGCTCGCGGCCTACGTCGAGGAGGTCCGGATCGGCTTCGAGCGCTGGGGCCAGTCGGCGATCACGGCCACGGCCGATGGGCAGCAGGTCGTGGTGGATGGCAAGGTGCGGCCGCTGGTGGCCGGCGAATGGGTCAAACTCGCGGACGGCCTGGCCGTGCAGGTGGGGGAGAAGCCGGCCCAGAACCGGATGTGGATGGTGCTCGACGATGCCGTGCTCGAGGGCCGGACCAACTCCGAGGGCAAGGTGCTCGAGGAGCCGGTGATCCCCGGCCTCGAGGCCCGGGGCCGGACGCAGGTGGCCCCGGCCGTGCCGGCCGAGACGATCACGCGACTCGCCGACGCTGAGCAGATCGTGCCGGTGAAAAGCGCCCGGATGGCCGACTACATGCGGTTTTACGACGTCACCCTGATGAACCCCAAGGTGCTCGTCGGCCTGTTCATCGGCGCCATGAGCACGTTCGTGTTCTGCGCCCTGACGATGAAGGCCGTGGGGCGGGCGGCGAAGGGCATGGTGGAGGAGGTCCGCCGCCAGTTCCGCGAGAAGCCGGGCATCATGGAGGGCACTGATACGCCCGACTATGCGGCCCCTGTGGCCATCAGCACCAAGGCGGCCCAGAAGGAGATGGTGCTGCCGTCGCTCTTGGCCCTGGCGGTGCCGGTCGTGACCGGCCTGCTGTTGGGCGTGGGCGGCGTGATGGGCTTGCTCGTGGGCGGCCTGACCACCGGCTTCTGCGTGGCCGTGTTCATGGCCAACGCCGGCGGCGCCTGGGACAACGCCAAGAAGCACATCGAGAGCGGCGTCCACGGCGGCAAGGGCACCGAGGCCCACAAGGCCGCGGTGGTGGGCGACACGGTGGGCGATCCCTTCAAGGACACGAGCGGCCCGAGCCTCAACATCCTCGTGAAGCTCATGAGCATGGTGAGCGTGGTGGTCGCCGGCCTGATCGTGCGGTATTCGCTCGAGGCGATGGGAATTTTCTAGGTTCACGGCTGCGCGGCTCGTCTGGTGGTGGGTCGGGGCTGCCCATGCCCCGTCGCCGGACGTTCGCTCCGGCCATCCTGGCCTCCGCTCTCTCCATGCTGGCTGCGCTTCGCCATCCATGGCTGCGCTTGCCAGCAAGGCCGGCTCTCGGAGCATGGGCAGCCCCTCCCGTGCCCCGTTGCTCAGGAACGCAAACGGCAGGTTCCTGATGCGTTCGGCGGAGCCGGTCGGGGGCACGCGCAGGAGCCGGTGTATTTTGTGAAACTTGGGCCCGGCTATCGCCCACGAGTCAGTCCTCACAAAATCCACCGGCGACGAGCATGTCACCGCCGGCTCCGAATCCGCGCGGCGTTCGTGCCCTTAGCCCTGGACCACAGCCCTCATGCAACCAGGCTTCGCGTTCACGCTGCAGGCGACCGACGGGGCCGCGCGGGCCGGCACGCTCAC
>JBJTAA010000038.1:0-5792 GCA_046090525.1 Planctomycetota bacterium | reverse complement strand
CGATTCGTCCGCCCGCCCCGCCGCCGGATATCGCGTCATGGCGTCCGTCGACCCCACCCGCGGTGGCCTCCAATCGCTCGTCGCCGCGGGCATCCTGTTCGCTGCCTGCGGGATCGCCCCGGCCGCCGAGCCGGCCGCCGAGGCCGCGGCACCCGCCCCCGTGGCGCCGGCAGCCGCTCCCCAAACGCTTCCCTCTTCTCCGGCCACGGTCTCCCTGCCGGACGACGTGCCGCCGGCATTCGCGCCGCGGCAGCGGGAGGCCCGCTCGCTGCCGCCCCGGCGCCAGCCCGCCCGCGGCGGTGTCGCGGCGCAGCCCGCCCCCAGCGGCATCTCGTCGGCCATCGGGCAGATCTACGACCCCGAAAACCCGGACGCCGTCATGGGCTTCACCATCATGCGAACCCCGCGCGGCCCGACCAGCCGGCCGATCCTGGCGCCGGAGGGACAGCAGGCCCAGGCGATGCGGGCCGCGGCCGACCGCGCGGCGCTCGGCGATGCCCGCCTCGGGGGCGGCCTCGCCCCCCGCTACACGGCGCCGCGCACCGCCGCGACCGGCCGCCCCGAACGCCTGGCCATGAACGTCGAGGGAATCCCCTCGGTGATGACGCAGGCCCCGCCCGTCGGCGGCCTCGACGACACGAGCGTGCCCGGTCGCGCGCCGCCCGGAGCCGGAGCCGGCCATCGTCTGCCCACGCCCGCGGATGCCGCCGACGCTCCGGCCGAGCCGGAGTCGATCGGCCCCGGGATCGAGATGCCCGAGGGCTACGGCCCCGAGGGGGAACTGAGCTTCGGGCCCGACGGCAGCCCGGAATACGGCCCCGAGTTCGGCCCCGAGATGGGTGACCCGGCCTACGACGGCGGCCTCTTGATGGGCGAATACCCGGCCCAGCTGCATGTCGAGAGCTTCTACGACGACCCCTACGCCTGCGAGGACGAAGAGGGGCTGTTCCCGATGTGCGAGCACCACGGCCGGATCTGCACCTGGCTCCGCCGCTTCGGCCGGCCCTACTACGGCTGGCGGTGGTACCGCGACTTCACGGCCAGCGCCGGCATCACGGCCTTCACCAACGCCACCGACCTGGGCATCAACGGCAACTTCGGCACCAACGAGTATCTCAACTGGGCCATGCCGTTCTGGAACGCCTTCGGCCTGGGCTGGCAGATCGGCTGGCGGGGCACGCAGACCAACTTCCAGCCCGCCAGCATCGAAATCGGCAACACGACGCTCGGCAAGAACGCCCGCGACCAGCAGTTCATCACGACGGGCTTCTTCACCCGGGCCTTCGAGGGCCGCGGCCTGCAGGGTGGTGCCGTGTACGACTACCTCCACGACAGCTGGTTCGACAACACCGACGTCTCCCAGCTCCGCTACGAGCTGAGCTACGTCTGGGGCTATCACGAGCTGGGCTTTTGGGGGGCGTCGAACCTCGGCGACCAGACGAGCTTCTTCGGCCGGGCCACCCGCGTCGGCGGCGTCGCCAGCACGCTCGACCTCTACACGGGCTTCTACCGGCTGCAGTTCGGCGACGCCAACGAGTGGAAGGTGTGGGGCGGCGGCACGGGCGAGGGCGAGGGTATCGTCGGCACGCTCGTGCGGGCTCCGATGCACAAGTCGCTGGCCCTGGAGGGAACCTTCACCTACGTGATCCCCGGTCGCAACCAGGTGATCAACCTCGACGGCCAGGGGCAGGCCTCCACCTTCGCGCCCTCGGCCTGGAACGTGGCCGTGAACGTGGTCTGGTATCCCGCCGGCCGGTCCCGCCGCGGTCTGTCGAGCCCCTATCGGCCGCTGTTCGAGGTGGCCGACAACGGCAGCATGATCCGCTCGATCGAGCCCTTCCTGCGGTAAGTCCATCCAAAGGCCGACCGCTGCCGCCGGTTTCGGGGGAACCGGCGGTGGCGGGCCGCCTGCGACCAGCGCCGGGCGGCGCTCGGCAAAGCCGGCCTGAAACCCGTGCTCGACCGGCCGCGGCTCGCAGGCCCCGGCCCGCCTGGTGTATCCTGCCGTCTCGGCGACGCCCGCCCATCGTGGGCTGCTCGTTCGATCGATCGCCGCCCCGCATTTACGCCGCAGGACACCATGGCAGACGACACTCCGCACGATCCCTGGGACGCGCTCGCTGATTCGCTCGGGGCCAAGCCGACCGGCAATCAGCCCCCCGCGCCCAAGCCGGTGCCACCGCCCCCGCCCCGGCGGGACCGCCCCGCGGCACGTCGGCCCGCACCGCCCCCCGCGGCGGGCGACTGGGATTCACTGGCACAGGAACTTGGCGTCCAGCCGAGGCGTGACGAGTCGAGCGGCAGGGCCGCGGCCCCGCGGCCGGTCGAGCCCCGCCTGCCGGTGGAGCCGCCGGCGCCGCGCGACCGCGACCGCGGGCAGGAGCCCCGGCGGGAACGCCGCGCCTCGTTCGAGGACGGTCTGACCCAGGAATCGCCGCCCCCACGGCGGGAGCAGGCCGAGGGCGAGCGGCGGGAACGTCCTCCCCGGGCCGGAGGCGAAGACTCCGACGGCGGAGGCGAGGGCCGCCGGCGCCGCCGCGGCCGCCGCGGTGGGCGTGGTCGCCGCCGCGGCGACGACCGCGGTCCTACCGGAGAGTCGACGGGCGGCGGGGAGCGCCAGCCGTCGGGCCGCGAAGGCGATCGGGCCAGGCGCGGCGCAGGCCGCCTGCCCCGCCCCGCCGACGATGCCTCCGAGGGCGATGCCTGGCGGGACGATCTCGAGGCCGACTTCGACGAGGGGCTGCCGGCCGCTGAGTCACGCGAGGCTCGCGGGGCCGACGACGAGATCTGGTCGTCCGAGGGCGAACGGCCGACGGGCGACGACGATCGGCCGCGGAAGCGGCGTCGCCGGGGACGGCGCGGAGGCCGCGGCCGGGGCCGCGACCGCGGCGACGGCGTGGAGCAGCGGGGCGATCGTGGCCCGCGGGCGGCCGCCACGGGCGATGATCGCGACGACGAGCCGCTGCCGGCGAGCTACGGCAGCCGGCCGATGGACCGACATGACGACGACCGCGAGGAGCGGGCCGACGCCGAGGCGCCCGCGGCCCGGAAATCGGACGCGGAGGAAGCCCCGCGCGGCCGTGGCCGCCGGCGGCGGTCTCGGCGCGGCGGTGAGCGCCGCCGCGAAGCCAGCGGCGAGCGGTCGCCACGCCCTGCCGGGCGGAGCGAGCGCCGGCGCGACGAATCTCGGCCGTCCCGGGGCCGGCGGGGTGATTTCGAGCCGGTCGCGGGCCGCTACGACGAGGACGACGAGGGGCTCGAGTTCCTCGGCGTCGAGGAGGCGGCCCGCACCGCGGCACCCCGGCCCCGCCCAGCCGCGGAAGACGAGGTGCTCGCCGAGAGCGGGCTGACGGGCGTGCTCGACGTGCCGAGCTGGGTCGAGGCGATCGGCATCGTGATCGCGGGCAACCTGGCCGCGCGGTCGCGGTCCGGTCGCGGCGACGGCGGCAAGGGCCGCTGACCGGCCCCGGTCACTTCAGCGAGATCGTCCGGGCGAGCGGCCGCAGGATCTGCTCGACCACGCAGGAATCGACCACCTCGCGGGCCAGCCGGGAGAGCCGCTCCAGGGCCCCCACGTAGGTCGAGTCGTGGTCGAGGCTGCCGTACTGCCGGGCGGTCACGTAGACGCTCAGCTGCTCCTCGTTGAACTCGCCCGTCCGCACCTGGAAGGCGTTGGTGCGGGTCTCGATGCCGATCCGCACCTGCGTGCGGCAGTCCTCGTCGATCGCCAGCGTGAGCGATGGCTCGCAGTTGATGACCTTCGCCCCCGGGGTGTCGGCGAATCGCTCGAACGCCGGCGGCATGCCGAGCGCCTCGGCCACGAGGGCGTTGTGGTTGCCCCGAAAGGCGAAGTCGAAGCCGAACAGCACGTCGAGCGCCTCGCAGTCGAGCGGGCTCACCGAGAGGAACGCCGGGGCGAGATCGAGCACGAGCCGATGCTGGGAGATCGCCTCATCGAGCGAGCCGGGGTTCACCTGGCCGGAGCAGAGCCGCCGGCTCTCGACCGCGGCCCAGCGGTAGCGGCCCTGGTCCTTGTCTTCCTCGAGCACGTAATCCCGCTTGTCGCGGCAGTAGAACTTCCGCATCGTGGGATACCGCCGCTGAACCTGCTCGAAGTACTGGAGGATCGTCTCCCGCTGCGATGGGAGTTCCATCTCGGTGGCGAGATTCATGTTGACGTAGAAATCGTCTGCGAGCGACGCGTAGGGCGTCATGACGGGCGTGTCTCCCCTCGGGGGCTGATCGCGACAAAACCGCGATCTTACCCGGGTTTTTCCGGACGTGTCAAAGCACGGGGCTCGCGCCGTCGCCACCCGCGGCCTGCGCCCTCCCGCCCGCGCGCAAGCGCCGGGTGGCATCCTTGACGCGAGGATGGCATACTCTCCCGAGGGGAGGTCGCGCGGACAGAGCGGCTCCGCGGTGACCACCGCCGCGAGGCAGCCTGCCATGGCATCCCACGCCGAGCCCACCAAGATTCCAGACGAGCGCATCTCGATCGAAAAGCGATCCGACGGTGCGGTCGTCGTGCGCGTGCAATCCGAGGGACCGGAAGGTTCCCGCCTGCCCGACGCGGTGTTCTCGTTCCGCTGCGGCGACCCGCAATACTCCTACTGGCTCGCCCGCCTCCACGCGATGAAGTGACGAGTTCACTTCGTGGGCCCACCAGTGGGGCCGGCTTGCCGCCTGCCAGGTGCCCTCCCGACCGTGGGGCAGGCTTGGAGCCTGTCGCGCTCCAGAAGGCCGCGCGCCCAGTCTGGCAAGGCCTCCGCTTGGGTTGTTTATGACGATTTTTTGGATTCTCCGGCCCCCTAAGCCGATGAACTGGCTGAGCGGAGGGATCTATGCGGGGGAATCGAGGGTGCGTGATCGGTGCGGCGGTTGCCGCGGCGGCGTGCTGCCTGATGGCCGCCCAGCCGGTGCATGGGCAGGTCGCTGATCAGGAGCCACTCGACATCGGCGACGAGGCGGTCGCGGCCGACGTCATGCTCTCACACGAGGCATCCTTCAGCCAAGCCGCCGGCTGTTGTGGAGACGCATTTCCGTCGGCGGCTGGCACACGCCTCGATGTCTTCGTGCCCAACCTGAGGTCTGGCCTCGAACTCTCCGCCGGCTTCCTGCTGCTTCAGCCCGGCGCCGACAACCTCGGCTTTGCCACGACCACGACGTTTCTTCCGGTCCAAAACCCGCAGTGGGCCGTGCACACGCTGACCCCGGGCTACCAGCCGGGCTTCACCGTCGGGGGGCGCTACGTACGGCCCTGCTCCGGCAAGGACATTCGCGCAACCTGGGAACATCTGCGGACCAACGACTCCACGTTCGTTCCCGTCAGCAATCTCGACACCCAGTGGATCTCTCCGTTCAGCCAGACGGGGCCGTCGACCTCGGAGTCGGCCAACGAAGTTGGCATCTTCCACCTGAAGTCGGCCCAGGGGCAAGTGGCCTTCGATTACGACCTGGTCAATCTCGACGCGGGCCAGACGGTCAACATCGGCTCGGAAACCCAGGCGCGCCTGTTCGCCGGCCTGAGCTGGGTACGGCTGCAACAGCAGCTGGTCTCGACGTTCTACAACAACCCGGATGTCGACCCGGTGCCACCCGTCGTCGCCCCGGCGAACCCGGACCTCAGATACATCACGCTCAACAACACCTCCTCGTTCACGGGCGCGGGGCCACGCCTCGGCCTGACGACGAACCACACCCTGCCGCGCGGCTTCACGTTCGTGGGCGAGCTCAGCGGTGCAGTCCTGGCCGGATCGATGCAGCCGGCGCAGTATTCCTTCGCCGGCGTGTAT